>DQVD01000296.1 GCA_015661935.1 Desulfocapsa sulfexigens
TCCGCCGCCAGTGGACATATAGGAGATATTCGCTGCCTCTCCTGATTTTTTCACCGCTGCGTTAGAGTCCCCGCCACCGGTAACCGACAGAGCATGTGATGAGGCTACAGCCTGACACATGGCCATGGTGCCTCTTGCAAAAGCATCCATCTCAAAGGCACCCATTGGACCGTTCCAGACTATTGTTCGAGCATCTGCCATGGCTTCTTGAAAGTATATGACGCTGGCAGGGCCAATATCGAGTGCCATCCAACCATCAGGGACATCATGAAAAGTAACATTTTTTACCACAGCATCGGCTGCAAATCTATCAGCAGCAACAAAATCTACGGGAAGATAGAGTTTCACCCCTTTCTTCTCTGCTTCTTTCACAAATTCCCGCGCACTATCAAGTAGATCTTCTTCTATCCTGGAAGTCCCCATATCCACCCCCTGACTTTTCAGGAAGGTATTGGCCATGGCTCCACCAATGATCATGGTATCAACCTTATCCAACATATTCTTCAAAGCACCAAGTTTTGAAGATACTTTTGCACCGCCAACAAGCGCAACCAGGGGACGAACCGGAACATCCATGGCCTTATGGAAAAAATCCATTTCCGTCTGCAACAGGTTACCTGCAGCCTTTTCAGCAACATAAACAGGAACACCAACCACCGAAGCGTGAGCGCGATGAGACACAGCAAAGGCGTCATTCACGTAGACATCAGCCATACGGGCGATCTGCTCTGCAAATACAGCATCATTTTCTGTTTCTTCGTTGTGGAAGCGCAGATTTTCAAGCATCACCACATCACCCGGCTGCATTGCAGCCACAAGGCCTTCACTTTCTTCCCCGATACAATCGGGAGCAAGCAGAACGTCACGTTCAAGGATGGTGGCAAGATGACTGGCTGCAGGGGCAAGGCTGAACTCCATTACCCGTTTACCTTTGGGACGTCCAATATGGGAGCAGAGGATCAGCTTTGCCCCCTGATCCAAAATATAATTAATGGTGGGCAGAGCCATACGGATGCGAATATCATCGGTGATATTCTTTTCTGCGTCCATGGGCACATTAAAATCCACCCTCACCAGTACTCGCTTTCCTTTTAAGTCAAGATCACGAATCGTATTCATGTAATCTTCCTTTTACTCTTCATCATTGGCATTCAATCTACGGACAAGAATAACGGCATCGTCCGCAGGTTCCTTATAGTAGCTGTTACGTCTTCCAGTCTCCAGAAAGCCCTGCTTTTCATATAACTTGAGAGCTGGATTATTCTGCGATCGAACCTCGAGAAATATCTGTTTCGATCCCTGTTTTGCAAAGAGCAGACACAACTCCTGCAGTAAAGCCTCACCAAGCCCGATTCTCTGCACTGGAGGGTTTACCGTGATTTTTAAAAGCTCAGCATCAATCCCTGTTTGAAAACCACAGCACCAGGCTCGTATCTCTCCACTTGATGCAACAGCAACAAGGGAAAGCCCTGTTCTTCTTTTAAGCTCGGAAGCTATCTGCTCCATACTCCATGAGGAGACAACACTTGCCTCAATTGCAGCTACGGCAGAAACATCTCCAACAAGCATCTGTCGGATAAACATCTTTATAGCATCTTGTCAGCAACTGAAACCGTCAAATCACCCAATGTGTTCGTATAACTACCCAGCTCGTTATCATACCAGGCATAAACGACAGCCTGAGTAATGGGAACATGGAGAATATGCTCAGCCCCGGCATCAATGGAGCAGCTTTTCAGCTTCTGAAGATTAACAGGAATTGTAGCTGTACGGGTATGGGTTTCAGTACCTTCAATCACCGCTGCAGCTTCCGGAACCCCGATAATATCAGAAGAAACGTTCTGGTCTTCAGTGTATTCAAGGTATTTGCTGTTCTCACCATACTCACGATAGATTGAATTAATTCGATCCCGTTTCAACGGATTTTCAAGATCATCCTGAAAATTCATAACGAGCACAATAAGAGACCCGGTAGACGTGGGAACCCGAACAGATTCAGCAATAAATCCAATGGACTGCATTTCTGGAATAACCAGCGCCAAAGCCTTGGCAGCACCAGTGGTGGTAAGAATGATATTATTTAAAATAGAACGATTTTTTCTTAGATCTGTAGCACCTGATTTAGGCAAAGTATCGAGAACCTTCTGGCTCCCTGTTGCCGCATGCACGGTTACCATGGATGCACTCAGGAAATTCTCGGCGCCAATGGATTCCATCAGCGGCTTAATCATATAGGAAAGACAGGTTGTAGTACAAGACGCTGCCGAGATAAGTGCATGCCTTGAAGGATCATAATCCTCATCATTAATCCCCATAACAGCAGTTACGGCATCCTCCGGCATATCGATACCTTTGGATTTAATTTTAAATGGGGCTGATAGCATTACCTTTTCCGCACCTGCCTGCAAATGGCCGCGTAAAGATCCCCAACCAGCCTCAGCATCTGCTGTTGGATCAGTGAAAGCGCCAGTGGTATCCACCACCAATTTCACATTATTTTCCTGCCAGGCTATATCTTTTGGATTTCTGGCAGTACGAAGAAATTTCACAGGTATTCCATTAATTACCATGGTTCCCGCTTCTTCATTTAACTCTTCGATTACCCTTCCACCTCTATGACCATGAAGATAGGTACCGAGTCGCCCGAATGAAGAATCCCGCTCAACAGATGCTGCAAGATCATTCAGTCCCTGACCTATCTCACGGCCAACGTTAATCACAAGTCCTGAAAAATGTTTTCTCGAGATGTGGTGCCAGAGCGAAAGTTTTCCGATCCGACCCATACCGTTTAAACCTAATTTCATAACAATGCTTCTCCTGTAGAGGTATTGTATTTTCCGCCTGATCTGTTATAACGTGCAGTATCAAACAGTTGGAAATGAGTAGGGATGGTGGTTTCTCCTTCCCCTTTCAGCATCCACTCCTTATACTGTATATCTGATGTTTCTTCAAAGATTAAACATAA
>DQVD01000304.1 GCA_015661935.1 Desulfocapsa sulfexigens
AATAGTCTTAAATAAAGTAGGGTACATCTATTAAATGCATTTCTATTAATAACACCGAAATCAAAAAATTGAAAGCATATGAATAGTCGGTGCAAGATCATTTTGTCTCTATCTTTCACTCTGTTTTTTCGGAATAAGAGTAGCCGATATAATCATGGCCACAGCCCAGAAGCAACATCCTGGTATAGAGGTGGATGAAGCAGTACTTACATCTTCCACAGGACGCGAAGGATGTGAAATGATCCTTCAGGAACAGCCGGACGGTGCAGAGGTTGACTATTTGCCTGGTGATTTTTCAGGTCTTGAGGTTTGTGAGGCTGTACAAGAGAGTAAAGATGGGCAAAATGTGAAACTGTTTTTATTTACGGCTGATGAACGACCTGAACTACTTGAAAAAGCGAAGAAAGATGGAGTTGACATGGTTGTGGTGAAAAGCCCTGATGCTGCAGAAATTGTAAATCTTGTTCGTGAGGAAGTGACATCCGGGATATAAAACAGGAAAGAATAAGTAAGTATCCGGTAATATCCGGTATTTTCTTTGGAAAAGTTGTTAAACTGGTGTACCATAAAGAAAAAACATCTTATTTGTGTGAGTATTCTGGTTGTAGCTGGTATGTGCCAAAACCCGGCTAGCCGAATATTGACTTATTTATCTCTTTAAGTGGTGTGAAGTGAACGTCAATGCTTGAAAGTCTAAACATTCTACGGTGGCAGGATATCTTGGATATTCTGGTTGTAGCCTTTATCATCTACCAACTCATAGCCATTATTCGTGGTACGCGCTCGGTTCAGATGGTTTTGGGGTTGATCGTGGTTGGTATGGTCTATTTTATGGCCTCCATCCTTGATCTTGTTACTCTTCAGTGGTTGCTTAAAACATTTCTCAGCTCTCTTTTTCTTATTATTGTTATCGTTTTTCAGCAGGATATTCGCAAAGCCCTTACGCAAGTAGGAAAATCTCCTTTTCAAAGAAGTGCAGATATTGCTGAAAAGGATCTGGATGAAATTATCCGTGCAGTTTTTTACCTTAGTAAACGCCGTATCGGTGCATTGATTGTTATCGAAAGAGAGACCGGATTACGAGAGTTTATTGAATCAGGCTTTAAGCTCAATGCCAATCTCAGCAAAGAGTTACTGATCTCCATATTTATGCCGGTTTCGCCACTCCATGACGGTGGTGTGATTATTTATAAAGGCCGTATTCAGACAGCGGGATCTATTATGCCCCTTTCCCAGAATCCATATATCAGCAAACGTTTTGGAACACGGCATCGGGCAGCAATCGGACTATCAGAAGAAACAGATGCCGTAATTATTGTAGTGTCCGAAGAAACTCAGGAAATCTCTTTGGTTCAGCATGGGGCTCTAACTGCCATGCATGATGAACTCACTCTTACTAACACTCTACGTACTATTTTTCTTCCGAAAAATGGCTCGTCCACAGGGTGGAAACAGTGGATGGGGATATCATGAGCATTTTTAGTTTTAGACATTGGCTGCAGCTTTCTCCGAAGGACTGGATATTGCGATTTATCTCTTTGGGTCTGGCCATAGTGCTTTGGTATTTCGTGGGTGGTGAAGATATAGTTAATAAAAATATCATGGTTCCCGTTGAGATCATAAATCTTCCACGCGATCTTGTTATTTCCAATCAATTTAAGAAAGAGATTGAAGTCTCTGTAAGTGGGCCTCGTAGTCTGGTGCTTGATATGGGCAACAGGGCCATTTCACGACATGTTGATTTGGCAGATGCAACACCGGGCACCCTGGTTCTTGAGAATACCAATGATGTGATTAATGTGCCGCGCGGGGTGAAGGTTCTGCGGATTCAGCCCAAGAGTGTGATTCTTTCACTCGACAAGATGATTCAGAAGCAATTTGTTGTTAATCCTGTGACTGAAGGTACTCTTGCACCGGATTTTATTTTGAAAGGAATTCGGATGGAACCGGATTCGATTTCCATTACAGGCCCTCAAACCGTCTTGTCACAATTCGAGGTACTGCGGACTAAAGCAATTGGTATTGCAGGATTGCGTGAATCAACTCAAATACAAATACCCCTTGAGCTTGATCCGGTTATTATTGATTTGATTGGTGCAACCACGGTTACTGCAGATCTTGAAATTGCTGTGGAGACAGTACATAAAAAGATCTCAGCCATCCCCATCGAAGTTGTGAAAGATGGAATTTCCCAGAGGGTGACTCCATCCACAGTTTCTATTACTATTGCTTTACCTAAGACATTGATTCGTGAAAAGGTAGATCTGAGCTCACTGTTTAAGGTCACTGCAACAGATGAAAAGAATGATGGGCAAATGACGGTGAAGGCATTTCCAAACAAAGAGTTTGAAAACCCCATCCAAATCCTGAAGATTGAGCCTCAGGTCGTCACTTTGATAGAAGAAAAAATAAAAGCTGAAAAACCAGAAGAAGAATAGTGTGAACAATAATTTTGTCTGGAATGGGAAAAAATGAAACCCCATGTGCTGCTTACATTGCAAATAATACTTTACAATAGAAGATAATAAATCATGAGAAAAAGAAGAAGGCACCAACAGCATTCCAGCGAAAAAAGTATCATC
>DQVD01000333.1 GCA_015661935.1 Desulfocapsa sulfexigens
GCATGCCAAGGCCAAGAAAGGAAAGAGCGGCCTCACTCATCACAGCATTGGCAACCTGTACCGTGGAAATAACCAGCACCGGAGAAAGGGTATTGGGCAGGATATGAGAGAAAATGATACGTTTGGAATCAAGCCCGATAACACGCGCAGCTTCCACATATTCCTTATTCTTTTCTCCAAGAACTGATGCCCGCACTGTCCGCGCATACTGTGGCCATTCGGCAATACCTATGATTACAATCAAAAACGGAGCAGCAAGTTGTTCATAACAGCCTGCACCAAAGGCAAGCTGCACAATGGCACTCACAATAATTGCTACCATCAGCGTAGAAAAAGAAAGCTGCACATCGGCAATACGCATGAGTATTGCATCCACCTTGCCACCCATATAGCCCGATATCAGCCCAATCGACATCCCTATAAAAGCCTGAAGAAATACTGCGCCAATGCCAATTGCAACAGAGATTCGCAAGCCATACAGCATGGTGGACAATAAATCTCTCCCCATGATATCTGTCCCTAAAAAGAAACGGGACTCCCCTTCATCCATCCAGGAAGGAGGAATCTCAGAATCCATAACATCAAGGGCTGCAGTATCATATGGATTGAAGGGAGCAATCAGAGGAGCGCAGAGAGCGGCAAGAAGAAGGAATACCAAAATAGCAAAACTTAGCATCGCCACTTTGTCGCGCCGGAAACTATAAAGAAGGTACGATTCCTTTATTTTCTGTTTTCTTGTTTTTGTCTGCATCAGCGGGAAGCAATCGTAACTGTAGGGTTCACAAGTCCGTAGACAATATCAGCCACAGTATTCACAACAACAAACAGAGCGCCTACCATAACAAGATAGGCCACAAGTAAAGCAGTGTCAGATCGTTCCACTGCTTCAAGAAACATAAAGCCCATCCCCTGCCACTGAAACACTGTTTCTGTAAGGATGGTAAAAGCAATCAATATACCAAGCTGAACACCTCCCACCGTAATCACCGAGAGTAGTGTATTCTTAAAACCATGCACCAGCCACACCCGTTTTCGGGATAATCCCTTGGCCCAGGCATACTTGATATATTCTGCTTCCAGCACCTCCATCATTTCAGCTCGAATAAGGCGAATAAACAGAGGGAGCATGATGGATGAAAGAGCAATAGAAGGAAGTATTAGATGTTTCACCCCATCGAGTGTGAATAAACCACTGTCCCAACCCATGATATTCACGGTTTCTCCCCGACCATAAGATGGCAGCCAATGAAGCTGTACTGCAAAGACATAGATGAGAACAATGGCAGTGAGAAACACAGGAATTGAAACCCCGACAATGGATGCCCCCATGGCAAAACGTGAGAAGAATCGTTTTGGATAAATGGCCGAATACAGCCCCACAGGAACAGAGACCAGTAAAATAATCAAACTTGATACAAAAACCAGTTCAATGGTAGCCGGAGCTTTAGCAAAGATAACCTCAAGTGCCGGCTTTTTAAAAAAGAAAGAATGCCCAAGGTCCCCACGCACCGCATTCATCAGGAACCTGCCGTATTGCGTTAAAAATGAATCATTCAGCCCTAACTCTTCGCGCAATGCTTCCCGTTCTTCGACAGAGACAGAAATCCCAACCAGATCACGAACCGGATCACCAAGCTGATGCTTCACCGCAAAACCGATAAAACCGATTACCAGCATAACGACAGTGGCCTGAATTATTCTGCGAACAATAAATGCAAACATAAAGAACAGATTATTTTGTATGGGTTTTGTGTGAAACCATTAAAAAAAGGACTGTGATGCACAAATTATGTGCATCACAATCCCTTAATAACTACCTTATTTCAACCTATTCTACAACCAAGTCTCCGAAATAAGGGAAGTTTTGAGCATTGACAATAGCCTCAAGCTTCACATTGTTTTTTGCAGCCCAGGAAAGGTGCTGCCAATGCAGAGGAATAAAAGCTGCGTCATCATACAAAATCTGTTCAACTTCCTGCAGCATTGCAGCACGTTTTTCCGGATCAGTCTCAGTCTGTGCGCCTATTACAAGTGCATCAAGCTTCTTGTTACAATAGTTTCCAGAGTTATACTGACCATATCCTTTTTCCTTATCTGCACACATGGTGAGAAACTCTGAGAAATTTCCAGAATCCTCGGTGTCAGAGTGCCAGCCAATCATCATGATATCTGCAGCACGCTCATCAAATAATGGCCAATACTGGGCTTTAGGCATGGTTTTAAGATGTACCTTTATACCAATTTTGCTAAGCATGGCAGCAACAGCTTCTGCGATTTTTTCATCACTGACATAACGGTTATTAGGAGCCATCATGCTCACTTCAAAACCCTTCTCAAAACCAGCCGCTTTCATCAGCTCTTTAGCCTTTTTCACATCAAAACGAGGAGTCAGGCTCTCTTTATAGCCAACATAGCCTTTAGGGCCCTGCTGTCCTGCTGCAGTTGCAGTACCTTTCATAATCTTTTTAACAATTCCAGAATTGTTTACGGCATAGGCAATGGCCTGGCGAACACGAACATCCTTAAACTCAGGACGTCTTTCCTGGTTCAACTGAAAGGTAATGATGCGACCGCCGGACATGGTTACCAGCTTGGTATTTTTTTCCTTCTCCACCATTTTAAAATCCTGCGGGGAAACGGGCATAATAAAATCCACATCACCGGAAAGAAGCGCAGCCACGCGGGTTGGATCTTTTTTAATCGGAGTAAGAATTATCTCACTCACATTACCTGGAGAGGATTTATCCCAGTAGTCTGCAAAACGGGTAAAAACCATTTTCACGCCCTGCTCACGGGATGTTACTTTAAATGGGCCTGTTCCAGACTCATTTGTCAGTGCAAAAGAAGGGCCAGTCTTTACGATGGCATCCTTGTCCAGACCAGTGGCATCTTTACCGGTATAAAAGACAGAGTCCATGGGGAAGATGTAGGTAGCCATATTGAGAAGAAGAGCATAGGGCTTGTCAGTTTTCAGATCAACTGTGAAATCATCAACGGCAACTGCATCGGTGAAGGGTTCAAAAAGTGCTTTGAAATCCTGGCTCTTTTTCAAACGATTCAGAGTCCAGAGTACATCTTTAGCGGTAAAAGGATTTCCACTATGAAACTTCACGCCTTTACGGAGATAAAAGCGAACACTATTTTCATCAAGACGTTCCCATTTTTCGGCCAGACGGGCCTCAAATTTCATATCCTGACTCCAGCGAACCAGAGGATCAAAAACCATGTGGGAATACTGAAGCATTCCACCCGAAAGCTGTACGTGAGGATCAAGGGAAACTGGATCAGCGTCCATGGCAAGCTTCAGGGTCTTTGCTCCTGCTGTACCTGCAACAAGCAGCATCACCAGAACCAAAGCAATAAACTTCAATCGTTTCATGTTTTTCTCCTTTCCCTGATTAACAGGGAGACAAAAGTAGATGAGGCTGTAACTATCTATCAGTGAAACCGTTTTTTTTACCCAAGAAAATCCGCTTTGTCACGGAGAGTATGGGATATAAAGAACAGTACGACTGAACCTTAATATCATAAAAATTTATTAACAAGACAAAAGTTTATCTATGAACCTGAACTCTCGCTCACATAACCTGAAGAAGGAGGAGTTTTTCAGCATTTTCTGTTGTTTGCTCTGCTATCTCTTCCACAGATTCTTTCCGCAAACTTGCAAGATCCTGGAGAATAACAGGCAAATGTTCAGGACTATTGCGCTCTCCATGAAATGCTGCTGGAGGAATATCCGGCGAATCAGTTTCAAGCACCAGTGATTGTAATGGAAGATGAGCTGCAACCGCACGGATTTTAGTTGCACGATCATAGCTTATCGTGCCACAGATACTCACAAGAAACCCGAGTTTCAAGTAATGCTCCGCCTGCTGCAGACTGCCGTTGAAGGCATGAACAATTCCCCCGTTACCAAAACGCAGTCGACGAAGTGTTTTCTGCACCTGATCATGGGCTTTGCGTACATGTAATAAAACAGGAAGCCCTGCTTCTGCAGCAATCTCAAGTTGAGCCTCAAGCAATTCCTGTTGAGCAGACTTGTCCACATCTTTAATGAAATAATCCAGTCCGATTTCGCCTATTGCGACCAATGAACCACTCAAGGCATGTTTTTGAAGTTCCTTAAGGTCGCCAGGGGCGTGATGCCGCAGATACATAGGATGAAGCCCTAGGGCAG
The DNA here is from genome assembly GCA_015661935.1 of Desulfocapsa sulfexigens. GTDB lineage: Bacteria > Desulfobacterota > Desulfobulbia > Desulfobulbales > Desulfocapsaceae > Desulfocapsa > Desulfocapsa sulfexigens_A. The sequence continues at coordinate 4,178 of DQVD01000333.1, forward strand.
GATAAAGATCTTTCTCGATTTCACAGAGGCTCAGGATTCTTTTCCAGCCAGCCCGATACACTCCCGGAAGCACCTGGCCAATGACGCCATTCATCCGCGCCCGGGCAAGAACCTGGTGAAAATCACCTGAGAATATTTCAAGATCTATGTGACTATGGGTATCTATCAGATCCATAAAAACCAATCCTACTTTATGATTACAAAGCACTGCCTGACATTTTGTCGCAAACAGAGTATCTTCGCCACTATAACATACATTATTTCTGATAATACAAATTTGGTGCAAATTATGATTCCTGAAGAAATGCAGGAAAAGGCCATGGACCTTTTCAAAAAACGTTTCCATTGAAGCCAGGCAATCCTGGCTGTAGGCCTTGAAAAGATAGACCAATATGACAAAAATGTTATCGCTGCAGCTGGAGCATTTGGCGGTGGAATTGCAAGCTCCGGATCAGTCTGCGGAACACTTCTTGGAGCTGTAGCAGCTGTCTCTGCACTTCACAGTCGGGGCAGCCTGGAAGAAAAAGAAAACCCAAGAATGTGGGAAGTGAGCCACAAATTAATCAAGCAATTCAATCAACTGACAGAACCATACGGAGGACGAAACTGCAGGGACATTTCCCAAGTTAACTGGTCTGACCGGGATGAGGTAAAAAACTATTATTCAAATCCTGAAAGCAGTAGAAAAGAATGCATTAAGCTTGTGGGTGATCTCGCCTATGCACTTGGTGTATTACTTGAAAAAGAAATGGTCAGACTGGATCAGGCATGAGCCCCATTCAGATCATTCGAGCGGACATCACCACACTTGAGGTGGATACCATTGTCAATGCTGCCAACAACTCACTTCTTGGGGGAGGTGGTGTTGATGGTGCAATCCATCTGGCTGCAGGATCTGAATTACTTGCCGAATGTGAGTTAATCGGCGGATGCCCCACGGGCCAGGCCAGAATCACAAAGGCTTACAAACTTCCATGCCGTCACATAATTCACACAGTGGGGCCTGTCTGGCAGGGAGGCGGCAACGGAGAGGCAAAACTTCTGGCTTCCTGCTACCGGGAATGCTTCAGAGTTGCGCAGGAAAACAATATTAACTCCATTGCATTTCCAGCTATCAGTTGTGGTATTTATGGATACCCACACGATGAGGCTTGTGGAATTGCTGTTTGGGAAACCATCTCTTTTCTATCCAAAACAGATCGTCCTGTACAAGTAATTTTTGTCTGTTTCAATGATATGATTGAGGCTGCGATAACAAAGCACACTCCATCCAAATGATTACATAAGGGGTTGGGGAACATGACACTGCTGATATTGGTAGATTACGAAACTTTTAAGGACAAAGTCAAAGTGACCGTCTACGCTAGAGGGGAGTTGCCCGAAAACAATCTTTCCTTCCGGTGTCAGCCATTGCTCAAGTAAATAGTGCGTGTTGAAAGGAACGATTTGCAATCCTCGAACCACATAAGAATTACACCCTTTGAAAATGGAACCTTCAGGGATGTTGTCAGGCGCTATCCGTTCTTCTTTGTGGATAACCAACTTTGTCGTTTTTTCTTTTTTTTTAGTAGATCCTTTAGAGGAATATTTCGGTTTGGGATTCTGGTTTTTAAGGCGAGCAATTTCATCCCTAAAAATTTGATTCTCCTCCTTGAGTGCAAGGATGCTTTCAAACTGCTGCTCGAATTACTGCAAGAAAAAAAGAATTGTTGGATTTTCCCTGTCTTCTTTGGGGATATTTTTGATGATCTGATCCAGTACGTTTTTCATGCCTGGCATAATGCAGGATCAGAGCCTCGAACGTACACTTTATTTTACTTTACCAATACTTTTGAGA
>DQVD01000284.1 GCA_015661935.1 Desulfocapsa sulfexigens
AACTTAAACAGCAGGAAAATGGACTGATTGAAAAAAGTAAGGAGGTTGATCTTCTTATTGGTAAGCAGCGTTATGTTCTGGAAAAGCTTTCCGGAATCAGTCAGGCTGAAGCTAAAAAAATGCTCATGGAGTCGCTGGAAAGTGAAGCTCGCATGGATGCTGCCAAGCGTCTTGCCCGTATAGAAAATGAGATGAAAATGCAGGCTGACCGGAAGGGAAAACAGATCCTGGCCCTGGCAATCTCAAGGTATGCAGGTGATTATGTAGCAGATAAAACTGTTTCCATGGTTCCTCTGCCAAATGATGAAATGAAAGGTCGGATAATCGGCCGTGAAGGGCGAAATATTCGAGCAATTGAGGCTGCTACCGGTATTGATATTATTATTGATGATACTCCTGAGGCAGTTATTCTCTCGGGCTTCAATCCGGTCCGCCGTGAAGTTGCCCGTTTGGCGCTGCTCCAGCTTATCAATGACGGTCGTATTCATCCAGCCCGTATTGAAGAGGTTGTGGAGAAAGTCACCAGGGATCTTGGGATTGTAATGAGGGAAGCCGGTGAACAGGCTACCTTTGACGTCGGTTGCCATGGTGTACATCTGGAACTGATTAATATCCTGGGGCGCTTGAAATATCGAACCAGTTATGGGCAGAATGTTTTGCAGCATTCTTTGGAAGTAGCCTTCCTTTGTGGAATTATGGCAGCTGAGCTTGGAATTGATGTGAAAATGGCCAAACGTGCCGGTTTACTCCATGATATTGGAAAGGCTGTGGATCATGAAGTGGAAGGGTCACATGCCATTATCGGAAGAGATCTTGCCAGGAAATATGGTGAGTCAGAAGAAGTGGTTTATGCCATTGGTGCTCATCACGAAGACGAGCCTCCTCAGTCGGTTCTTGATGTACTGGTTCAGGCTGCCGATGCTCTCTCTGGTGCCAGGCCGGGAGCTCGGAAGGAAATGCTTCAGTCTTATGTGAAGCGCCTTGAAGACCTGGAGGCAATAGCATGTGTTTTTGACGGGGTTGAAAAATGTTATGCCATTCAAGCCGGCCGTGATCTTCGGATTATCGTTGATTCTCAGAAGGTAAAGGATGGTGAAGCTACCCTGCTCAGTCAGGATATTGCAAAATCAATAGAAGAAAAACTGACGTATCCCGGTCAGATTCGCGTGACTGTTATTCGTGAGATCAGGGCAGTACAATACGCAAAGTAGGTATTGCCTTGCATTCTTTAAAGTTGCTCCGTAGAATATTTACTGCCGCAGGAAATAATCCTCCTGCGGTTTTGTTGTTTAATCCTTTTTTTGATAGTTAAAATGCCAAGTATAGAAGAACAGATAGCCCTGCTGGAAAGGGGAGTTGTTGATTGCATAAGCCATGATGAACTTGTTAAAAAGCTCAAAAAATCCGAAGAGACCGGTATACCGCTTCGGATCAAAGCAGGATTTGATCCCACGGCACCGGATCTTCATTTAGGGCATACGGTTCTGCTGCAGAAGTTAAAGCATTTCCAGGAGTTAGGGCATGATATTTATTTTCTGATTGGAGATTTCACCGGGATGATAGGTGATCCAACCGGGAAGTCGGAAACCAGAAAGGCGCTGACCAGAGAAGATGTGGCTGCAAATGCAGAGAGTTATAAGACGCAGGTCTTTAAAATTCTGGATCCTGAAAAAACAAAGGTTGTTTTTAACTCTGAATGGCTCTCCAAGCTGGATTCATTTGATATGATTCGTCTTGCTTCCGAGCTTACCGTTGCAAGAATGCTTGAGCGGGAAGATTTTAAAGTGCGTTTTCGTGAAGGGAATCCGATATCTATTCATGAATTTATGTATCCTCTTATACAAGGGTATGATTCAGTCGCGCTTGAAGCCGATGTTGAGCTTGGCGGTACTGACCAACTCTTTAATCTGCTCATGGGGCGCGACCTGCAGCGATCTCGGGGGCAGGCTCCACAGGTAGTACTTACTCTTCCCCTTCTCGAAGGTCTTGATGGTGTAAATAAGATGAGTAAGTCCCTTGGTAACTATATAGGGGTTTCGGAATCAGCAAATGATATTTATGGTAAAGTGCTCTCTGTCTCTGATGAGCTTATGTTTCGGTACTATGAGCTGTTGAGTGACGTCAGCAGTGATGAAATTGGAGTTTTAAGGGCAGATATGGAATCGGGCAAGCTGCATCCCAAAGAGATTAAAAAACGATTGGCAAGAGAGTTGACGGCTCGTTATCATTCTGAAGAAGCTGCACTCCAGGCAGAAGAGAATTTTGAGAAAGTTTTTCGTAAAGGCGGGTTGCCGGATGATATTCCTGAAAAGAAAATTCAATCCGATGAAGATATTTGGCTCCCCCAGCTTTTGATGGATCTGGAGATGGTTAAATCAACCTCTGATGGTCGTCGCATGATAAAGCAGGGCGCCGTGTCGCTTGACGGTGAGAAGGTGAAGGAGATGAAAACAAATGTTTCTCCTCAAGGGGAGATACTGATTAAGGTTGGAAAGCGTCGTTTTTGCAAGGTGATTTTTGAGTAGTTCGCTTTTTTTCATCCCTATATGGGATGGAGGCAGGATAAAAAATGCCCGTTGGATTTTAAATCCGACAGGCATTTTTTTTTGTCTAAAATTTCAAAAAAGGAAAATTAGTGCCTTACAGAACAATTTCTTGTTTTCTTTTCAAAGAAATTTTCTGATAAGGCACTTATCCAGTGAACTGCCTTTCTCCCTGAACAGGGT
>DQVD01000380.1 GCA_015661935.1 Desulfocapsa sulfexigens
CAGATGCCGGATCCAGAGGCGCAGAAGAAATTACTTGATCAATGTGAATTGCTTGTATCCATTGATATACATTACAGTGAATATGGCTGGTATTCAGATGTTATTCTTCCACATGCCACTGCCTTGGAGCGTGATAATCACATTGTTGTTCAGAAAGGACCAAAACCACGCCTTGCCAGGCGTAAGCGGGCAATTGATCCTATCTTTGACACAAAACCGAGCTGGGAAATTTTTATGGAGCTGGCAAAGCGTCTTGGCGCCGATGAATACTTCCCCTACAATTCCATTGAAGAGTTCTGGGACTGGCAGCTTGAGCCGACCGGGTACAAAGTTGAAGATTTTGATGAAAAGGGATTCATATCGTTAACAGATACGCCCATACCGCCGGAACCCGATAACCTTGAGGGTAAATTCAAAACCCCGTCCGGGAAAATTGAAATAATAAGCGAAAAGTTAACTAAGTGCGGCCTGGAATCATTAAAGCCGTACGAGAGTCCCGACAGGCCTCCTGAAAATAAGTTTCGCCTTGTTTTCGGCCGTTGCGCTTTGCATACCCACAGTCATACCCAGAATAATCCACTCTTAAACGAGATGATGCCGTACAGCTATGTGTCGATTAACACGGCAAAGGCGGAGGAGATGGGAATCAAAGATGGCGACTGGGTGGAAGTGACCGGTGAAGACGGCTACAGCGGAACAGCACCGGCTCACGTAACCGACTTTATCCATCCTGAAGCTGTATTTATGATTCATGGTTTCGGGCGACAGGTTCCAAAACAGACAAGAACGTACAACAAGGGAGTGAGCGATCAACGTTTGATGACCGGACTCCTTGATAAAATGGATGAGGCGGGCGGAGGACTGAATTTGTGTGAATCCTTTGTTTCCATACGCCGTGGTGAGAAGCCGCCCGAAGCATAGATTTGTTAATGCTGATTACTGAGATTTTATCAAAGTGCGAAAAAGAAATGGAGGTTTGAAACCATGAGTAAATATTATGTAACGCAGCGTGTGGAACGGTGTATCGGCTGCCGAGCCTGCGAAGCACATTGCAAAGACAAAAACGATTCTGCAAAAGATGCCTACTACTGCAAAATTATGGAAGTCGGTCCCAGAATCAAGAACGGGATGCCGATTTCAGATTTCGTCTATATGGCCTGTTTTCACTGTGAAAATCCCTGGTGTGTTGAGGCCTGTCCCACAGGGGCCATGCAGCGGCGTAACAAAGACGGCATTGTCTTTGTTGATGATGTTCTCTGCGTGGGATGCAAGGCCTGTATGACCGCCTGTCCATGGGGCGTGCCGCAGTGGGACGGCAAGACCGGTAAAGTCGGTAAATGCGACCTGTGCAAAGATAGAATTGATGAAGGACTTGAGCCGGCATGTGTAACAAAGTGTTTATCAGGATGCCTTGAATTTACCACGCCGGATAAGTCATCCGAAGTAAAACGGCAGCAGTTTGCCGAACAACTTCTGCAGCATAGGAGTTAGTCCACAATGCTCATGGCTGGTAGCTGATAGCGAAACCATCAGCTACGGGCTATAAGCCATAATCCATAAGAGATAGTCAAGTGTTTAGGCTGAAGGTTCTTAGATTGAAGCAAAAAGTTCCTCCTTCGGTCTTCAGCCTAAATACCTGACTACCTCTATAAGGTGAAAATTATGCCCGGTTCATATTTACCCTCGGAATATCTGGCAATACTGTTGTTGTTACTGGTTGGTATTGCTTTTGGAGCGATTACACTATGGATAGGTAAGTATTTCAGGATGCAACGACCTTATTTAGAAAAACTGGTGGCCTATGAATCGGGTAATCCACCGACTGCAGAACCGCGTATGCGGTTTTCGGTTAAATTTTATACGGTTGCCATCCTTTTTATCGTTTTCGATGTGGAAGCCATCTTTCTGTATCCGTGGGCCTTGGTCTATGACAAGCTGGGAATGTTTGCCCTGGTAGAAATGTTTATTTTCATTTTTTTGCTGCTTGTCGGCTTTATCTATGCTTGGAAAAAAGGGAATCTTGAATGGGACAAATAAACAAAAATGATTTGGTCAAGATAGAGGATGGCGTCAGGTTTATTCCCGGCGCCAGTGCTCTGGTCGGCCCGCTCAATAAGATAATCAACTGGGGACGTGCCGGCTCAATTTGGCCGGTTACCTTTGGCCTGGCCTGCTGTGCCATTGAAATGATGGTTGCCGGGGCATCGACCAATGATCTGGATCGCTTTGGCATTATCTTTCGCGCCAGTCCTCGTCAGGCGGATTGCCTGATCCTGGCCGGAACCATCACAAAGAAAATGGCTCCTGTTATTCGCCGCGTGTATGACCAGATGCCTGAGCCCCGCTATGTTCTGGCCATGGGATCATGCGCGTGCAGCGGCGGATTGTTTGATACCTACGCTGTTGTCCAGGGAGGAGATGAATTTCTGCCGGTGGATGTCTACATACCCGGCTGTCCACCTCGACCGGAGGCACTTTTACAGGGTCTTATTAAACTCCAGGAAAAAATCAACGGGGAGCAGGGGCGATGGAGTCAAATGGCATAGTCGAAAAGTTACGGGAAAAATTTCCCGATGAAGTGCTGGCTGATTACCAACACCTGGGCCAGAATTGTGTGCTGATACGGCGTGATCATATCCTTGATGTATGCCGGTATCTGCGGGATGAGTGTTCCATGAATCACCTTATGTGCCTCTGCGGAGTAGATAATTCTACAAGAACATCAACTGTTGATTCATTTTCTGAACGATTTGAAGTTGTGTATCAATTGTATTCCATAGCTACAAAACAGATGATTCGGTTGAGGACTCAGGTGCCGGAAGATGACTGCTCCATTGAGTCAATAACTTCGCTGTGGATCGGTGCCGACTGGCTTGAGCGAGAGTGTTTTGACCTTATGGGGATTCATTTTGATGGACATCCGGATTTACGACGAATTCTTACTCCCGATGACTGGGAAGGCCATCCATTGCGCAAAGAATACCCCTTGCGTGGTGACAGGGAATGGATCGGATATGAAGAGTTGAAAGCCAAGAGCAAAGAACTGAGTAAGTTTGATTTTCATTCAAGAGATCATGAGAAGGGCGAGCATGAGTAAAGCAATGACTGTTGATATACCGGTATCAGCCGGTGATGAGGACCATTACCGAATAAAGATGGGGCCGCAGCATCCAGCCACTCATGGTGTGCTTCGTGTGGATCTGGATCTGCAAGGTGAAACGATTCTGGAATGCGTGCCCCATGTTGGATATCTGCACAGGGGCTTTGAAAAGCTGGCTGAACATCGAAGCTATGTTCAAAATCTGGTACTTACTGACCGCTTGGATTACATAGCCGCCATGGCCAATAATGTCGGTTACTGTGAGGCTGTGGAAAAGTTGCTGGGAATTGAGGTTCCTTTGCGGGCCAGATACCTGCGCACCATGGTCTGCGAAATGTCAAGAATATCCGGACACTTGCTTGGACTGGCCACCCATGCACTCGATATCGGGGCCATGACGGTTTTCCTGTACTGCTTCCGGGAACGGGAAACACTGCTTGAGCTGTTTGCCGAGCTGTGTGGTGCCAGGCTGACTCCGACTTATACCAGGTTGGGTGGAGTACGCCAGGATGTGACCCACTCCATCATGATGAAGCTTGAACGTTTTGTTAATGAATTTCCTGCAAATATTGAAGAGTACGAAACCCTTATCGACACCAACCGCATCTGGTTGATGCGTACGGTTGATGTCGGCACACTATCTGCCGAAGATGCTGTCAGTCTCAGCATCACCGGACCAAGCCTGCGCGGTTCCGGTGTTGACTATGATATTCGGAAACATTTTCCCTATGCAGCCTATGATCTGGTGGACTTTGAAGTTCCTCTGGGTGAGACCGGGGATACATATGCCAGATATAGATGCCGCATTGAGGAGATGCATCAATCCAATCATATTCTTCGCCAGTGTATTGAACAGATGCCGCCGGGTCCTATTATCGGTGATGATGCACCGGATCTGGTCATGCCGGTTAAGCAGGGGCGAAAATTGGAAGTGGATGCTCCGGCACGTCAGGGTTTGATTAAACTGATCGAGGATCGGGAGACCTTTATGGAAGGCGATATCTATGTGCCGACAGAGGTTCCCAAGGGAGAACTCGGTTTTTATTTTATCAGTGACGGAAAAGGCAGTCCCTACCGTATGCATATTCGTTCACCTTCCTTTATCCATATCGGTGCTCTCAAGACAATGGCAAAAGGTGTCATGGTGGCTGATCTGATAGCCATTATCGGTACCATGGATGTTGTGTTGGGTGAATGTGACAGGTGAGGGTGCCGGTGACCTTGTTAAAGTTTAGAGGCTTCACCAGCCAGGTTGCACCCTGGAGAACTATTATGATTCTCATTAGATAGGAAACAGAATGCAGATTCTCATATTGTTAATTCAGATTGCGGTTCTTGTGGCTATTGTTTTGCTGCATGTCGCCTATGTCACCTATTTTGAAAGAAAGATCATTGGTCATATGCAGGTTCGTATGGGACCGATGCTTGTCGGCTGGCATGGACTTCTGCAGCCGATCGCTGATGGCATTAAGAGTTTTTTTAAAGAGGATATTGTCCCGGAGCAGGCTGATAAGCCCCTCTTCCTGGCAGCTCCTATTATTTGTCTTGTTGCAATGATGGTGTCGGTTGCTGTTCTTCCGTTTGCCAAAGGATGGGCCCTGGCTGATATCAATATCGGCCTCCTTTTTATCTTTGCCATGAGCTCACTGGCCAGTTATGGAATCATTCTAGCCGGTTGGGCCTCCAATTCGAAATTTACCCTGTTGGGCGCTTTGCGATCCATGGCCCAGGTAATTAGTTATGAAATATCCCTGGGACTGAGCCTGGTCGGGGTCATGATGCTGTCCGGTTCCCTGAACTTGACAGAGATAGTTGAAGCCCAGGGCACCTCTTTTTTCGGCATGTATATTTTCAGCCAGCCTGTGGCATTTTTCGTCTTTTTTGTTGCCATGCTGGCAGAAACCAACCGGGTACCGTTTGATCTTCCTGAGGCGGAAACGGAACTCGTTTCCGGTTATATTACAGAATACAGCGGTATGCGTTACGCCATGTTTTTTATGGCGGAATATATCGGCATGTTTGTAATGGCTTCAATCGGTGTTGTCTGCTTTTTAGGTGGCTGGAACGGACCCTTTGAGGTCTCTATTTTTCCTCCGATCTGGTTCATCTTGAAGGTGTATCTGATCATGTTCATTTTTATCTGGATCAGGGCAACAATTCCACGGTACCGATATGACCAGTTGATGGCGATTGGCTGGAAACTTCTGATACCACTGACGCTTGGTAATATTTTTGTTACCGGACTGGTCAAGGCCAGCATTAATTAGGAACTCGGAATATCGGGACGGATTGATATGAGAATACAATATAAACCTAAAAGAGACTGGCTGAAAACCATCATTCATCTGGAGATTCTCCAGGGAATGGCTCTCACCTTACGGAAATTATTTTCCCGGCCCATTACCAGGCAGTATCCGAAAGAAAAGCCAACTTTCTATCCTGGTTGGCGCGGCCAGCATGCCCTGGTTC
>DQVD01000063.1 GCA_015661935.1 Desulfocapsa sulfexigens
TCAGTTTATTTCGTTCCCGTTCCTAAAACTACTTCCACTTTGTAAAAAATAGGTATTTATACCTATTGCCCCCTCTCAATCCACACTGTATCTTAGAAGATTGTTGGAAGATTGCTAGCAATCAACTGTCCTTGACATTTATTACATTTTGTTTACGCAGTGCTCCCCTATCACAGGATGCCTTATGATCACCCAGAAAGAACGTCGACAATTCGCCAGGTTTCGCCCAAAGGAAGGCACCATGGCTGTTAACCATCACGTGTTGGGGCCGATTATAAATATTAGTATGACCGGTTTAGTGTTTCGTTACATGAATGAGACAAGCAACAAAACAATTTCAGATATGGTGAGTATCTTTCTTGGCTCAGACAACATTCTCATTGAAGACCTTACCACAAAAATGATCTCTGACAAGATCGTCTCCAATGGATCCATCTTCCTGCAAACATCAACCAGACAGCGCTCTATACAATTCATTAACCTGACAAAAACACAGCGTACAAAACTGGAAGATTTTATCAGTAATAAAACATTGGAAATATATTCACCCAACTGAGCCAAATCATTTTGAAAAAAATGATTGTAATGTACATATCTTTCCATTTCACCCCTCGCTTTTCGCTTCCCCCCTCAAACCCTTAATTGACAAGGTCACCGCTTCCCGGTAAATTGATTCATGCCTATTTTTCAGCTTACCGATGCTCCCGTTTTCCCTGATCCAACATTGGCTGAGGAAAATGGCCTTTTGGCCATAGGCGGAGATCTTTCTGTGGAAAGACTGCTTGCAGCATACTCCAGGGGGATTTTCCCCTGGTATTCTGAAGGTGAGCCACCTCTCTGGTGGTTTACAAATCCCAGACTGGTTTTATTCCCAGAGGAGTTCAAGGTCTCTAAGAGGTTGGCAAGGACTCTTAGGAATACGGATTTCGACATCACATTCGATACTGAATTCGCCCTAGTCATAAATGCTTGCGCTGAAACCAGACCCAAGCAGGGTGAAGGCACCTGGATTAGTGACGATATAAAAGAAGCCTACGTCAAGCTCCATCTTGCGGGACACGCCCACTCCGTGGAGTGCTGGCTGGATGGAGAACTGGCTGGGGGACTTTACGGTGTAAGCCTTGGAAATGTCTTTTTTGGTGAATCCATGTTTACCAGGATAAGTAATGGATCAAAAGCGGCATTGGTAGCGCTTGTACAACGTTTAAAACGACAGGGAGTGGCAGTGATTGATTGCCAGATGACAACCAGCCATTTGGTGACATTTGGTGCTCGTGAAATAAGCGGTGATGAATTTAGTCATCTCCTGCAACTCCATATTCCTTCTTCAAATACTAAGACGACTTGAAATAATGACACAAAAAAACAACACTGAACGATGTGATGGCTGCGGAAAGGCTACCGACCTGAAAGATACTCTTGGAAATGAGTTTTGCGACGATTGCCTGGAACTGGCAATTGCTATTAAAGAAAAACCGGAAATCATCAAGCGGATATGCAGCCTTATCAAATCAGACCTGCGAGACAACCAGGGTAACGATACGCACTGTAAAACGACAGAAATCATGGATCTCCCGGAGGTACTCGATGCCGTTCGATATCGTACACGGGATCGGGAATTGAACACCTGGTATGTCTCTGTCAGTGAACTGGAAGGAAACCCGGTGGAAATTTTTGCCTCCACTGCCTTTGATAGGGACGATCAGCTTCAGTCTCGTATTTCAAACCTTACCACCATTACACGGCTGGTCTCTTTAATTCTTCGCAATGTATTTCTCGGAGAAGTTTTAACTCTTGAAAAGACTATTAAACAGCTACACAGAAGTTCCAGACAGAAGAATGATCTTCCTGATATGCTGACAAATGTATTGCGTAGTTATGAAAAAGAAGTGGATATGCCCACGCCTGTCAAGGAATAGGAAATCTCAGGGTTACTTACTGCCTTAATACTCAAATCCAAAATCATACGGCAACGCTGATTTTTCCATATGGCGAAGAACTTTTTTCAGTACATAAAGGGTAGCAACCTGAAAAGTCACTTCCCAGGCAGGTTTAGAGGTGGGAGTTTTAGAAAGGAGACTAATATCCTGAATTTTCATCTCTTCGGGAGCCACACCAAGGAGCATCATAATTCTGTGCTGAGTGGCCGCCAAAATAATCAACGACTGTGTTTTTTCCACCCTGGTTTCCCGAAGATTCCAACGCACCTCAACAATATCATCCCGCTGAAACTTCACCTTCTTCATTTGCGGACAATTTCTTTGATGAATTGAAAGCCCTCTTGTATTTGGAAACCCAAGTAGACCTTTATCCGTTGGATTTGGCTTACAACATGCTGAAATTTTAATTGTTACCGGATCCAAAATACTCAATTCCACCTTATTTAAATGTCCGGTCGGATCAACAAGAGGAGATTTTCCCTCATACAATTTCTCTTTAATCTGATGAATCAGCCTGGATAACCGAAGTTGTCCTTCTCCCACAAAAATATATAATTCATCAAGATCCGTTAAAGAAAAATGATCGAGCACTTTTCGCACCCCAGGCCTATGCAAAAGATCAAAGGGCAGACCATTTTTAAGCATTTCCTGCGTGATAATTGACAAACCAATTTCTTTTGACAGCGACTGCCGACGAAGACGGAAGGTCTTGGAGAGTTCAGCCCTTGCTCGCGGTGTACGACAGAGATCAAGCATGGCTGGCTGAAACTGCAAAGGGTGATTGGCACGTAAAATCCGAATAACATCGCCATCACGAAGCTTGTGATCACTGGCATACTTCATGGTTCCCACCATGGCTCCTGTACAACTATGCCCAACATCCGTATGTATCCTGAAGGCAAAATCGAGCACGGTGGACTGTACAGGCAGACAAAAAAGATCTCCTTTTGGAGTATAAGTGTATATTTCTTTTTTACCACTGGCCGCAATCACATCTCTGTACGACCCGGCCTCACCGGAACCAATCACATCAAAAAGCTCCTGGATTTCCCTGATAAAACGTCGCTGATTACTACTTTTGGAAGTCCAGTCTTTAAACAATCCACGTTGAGCCCGACGTGCCATATTTTCCGTTCGAATTTTAAACAGGTATTTATTCCCTTTTATATTGGCCCTTACATGCAGGCCCTGATACCCCGTAGGTTTGGGGTTGGCGATAAAATCACGCATGGTTCGCGGGATAGGCGGGAAGGTTTTATTCAGAATGCCCAACACAGAATAGCAGGACTGACGATTATCCACCACAATGAGTATTTCAAGAGGATTGTCTATTTTCTTCCTTAAAACATGATTAGCGGTGTCATAATAGGCCCAAAGCCCTTTGGTGCGGATGGTTACCTCGGCATTCAACCATACTTCTCTGATGTTTCGTTCCAGTGAGAACAGGATTTCAGTGGTTTTAGGAGATTCCTTCAACTTGCGTATCTGACTGAGCAGCTTTGCTCCCTGTTTAGGGAATTTGTAAATTAATGCCAGGTTATACATTTCCCGTTTCAGACTGAATAAACCAAAGACAGAGGCCAGAGGCGCATAGATATCTAATGTCTCATCAGATATTTTCTGCCGTTTACGCTTGGGCATTGCAGCAAGAGTCCGTAAATTATGCAAGCGATCCGCAAGTTTCACGAGCATCACTTCTGGTCTCAGAGCTGCTCCTGAAAAAATCTTTTGATGTACTTTTTTGCTGAGTGTCTGTTTATCACTGGAATCCTTGGTAACTTTAGTACACCCCTCAACAATTGCCGCCACATAGGAGCCAAATTTTTCACCGACAAGTGCAGTTGTGACTTCTTCCACATCCTCCACAGTATCATGAAGCAGGGCAGCAGAGAGAATCTCAGGATCTACTACATCCATTTCTTCTGCCAGGATTTTAGCAACTGAACAGGGATGCATGATATAGGCTTCCCCGGATCTCCGCCATTGATCATCATGGGCATCGATGGCGAAATCGAGGGCATCCCAGAATACATTGATTAGGGGGCCGGTACCCAGTAATTGCCGCATCTGGCTGCGATATAATTCA
>DQVD01000002.1 GCA_015661935.1 Desulfocapsa sulfexigens
GCCATTTTTTCTGCCAGGCGATCCAGGTTTTTATTGGTATGTTGTCGTAATGCGTGTGGGGCTGGATGTGCCTGGGGGCTGATAGTATTTGCCATTATTCCGCCTCCTTGCGAGATTTTCCTGCATCCTTGCAGGTAGTATAAGAGTAAATCTGAAATTTCTCTTGTTTACTTTATCGGTTTGTAAGAGTGGGAACTTTAGAAATTTTTTAAGAATATGTGGGGGGGTAAAAAATGAGGTAAATATTGGTTGAGAAGAGAGTTGGCGCCCTGATAAACATCAGGGTTGTTGGGATTTGCTGAGGCGTCGCAAGTCTGCCCAAAAGGCGGATTTTATTCGTTTTTGTCCGGAAAAATCTGCTGTTTAAGTTGTTCATACATGGCTTTACCAATGCCCATTCCATCACCTTCAGCTGTGATTTTTGCCATCTCCATATCAAGCATTTCCTGATACAATGTATTTGCCATATCTTTTTTAAATAAGCCGGAATCAGGAACAGTTTTACGCATGGATTTGTACATTTCATTTATATAGATTGCTTCAAATTCCCGACAGGATTTGCGTAAGGAGCGAAGATTCTGTTTCTTTGGGTCGGTGGAATCATTTTTAATATTAGTGACACTCGTAATTGATCTGGGGTCAATCGAAGATATATCCATCACAGGCCTCGTGAAATAGTATTTGTTGGTTTAAGTTATCTCTAACTGACCACTGACAATTGCTATAAAACAATTAGCTCACCATGCATTGCACCAGCTACTTTAATTGCCTGAAAAATTGCGATCAAATCTCTGGGCGTTGCGCCAATGGCATTTAACGCATCAGCAACTTCACCAATGGACACACCTTCTTCCACAAGCATTAACTGACCGTCATCTTCGATGATATCGATTTGTGTAGCAGGTGCTGCTACAGTTTGACCAGGTGCTAATGGATTTGGTTGTGAAACATCGACAGGCTCTTTGATGATTAAAGAGAGGTTGCCATGGGAAACCGCAACGGTGGAAAGTCGAACATTCATTCCCATTACAATGGTGCCGGTACGCTCATTAACAACGACTCTTGCATTGGCATCAGTGTCAATCCGCATGGATTCAATGGATGCAACAAATTGGACTTTGTTTTTCAGATGAGGTTCAGGGATAATTACTTTAACGGTTGTAGAATCCAGAGGGAAAGCTGTGCCAGCACCATATTTCTCATTAATCGTATTGCTCATATTGTTTGCAGTGGTGAAATCAGCGCTGCGCAGGCTGTATGCAAGGGTACCATCCGCCGCAAATGTTCCAGGTGGTTTTCTCTCAATGATAGCACCACTTGTGATTCTGCCAACGGTGGGATGATTTTTCTGGGCTTTTGCAGCCTTACCACCAAAGGAAAAAGCTCCAATGGTCAATGGACCCTGTGCCACTGCGTATACTTTTCCGTCCGGTCCTTTTAAGGGTGTCATTAGCAGGTTACCACCAGCAAGACTTGTGGCATCACCAATGGATGAGACCTGAACGTCAATGGTAGATCCGGGTTTTCCAAAGGGCGGCAATGCTGCAGTTACCATAACTGCCGCAACATTTTCGACTTTGATACTATTAAATTCCTCTGGATTAACTGTGATTCCCTGCCTGACCAGCATATTGTAGAGTGCTTGTCTGGTAAAAAGAACTTTTTTAAGATTATCGCCGGTACCGGCAAGGCCAGTCACCAAACCATACCCGACAAGTTGATTGTTCCTTACGCCGCGAAGCTCTGCAATATCTTTAATACGTGCACCAAGGCTTGCCGAACAGAAAACCAACAAGATAAGTATTGATGAGATGAAAAGTGTTGTAAGATTTTTTAACATTGAAATTCTCATGTTAGAATGGCCATATATTGTCAAGCCCACGCATGAACCAACCAGGTTTCTGTTTGTCACTGATGGCACCTTTACCGGTATAGGAAATCTTGGCATTTAATACATGTTTTGAGCTAACTGTATTGTTTGCCATGATATCAACGGGTCGGATGATTCCTGTCATGTAGATTATTTGAGTTTCATTGTTCACCCGCACTTCTTTTCCACCTCTTATCTTTAAATTTCCATTGGGATAAATATCAATGACCTGTGCAGTGAGTGAAGCGATTAAATCTTCTTTTCTTACGGTTGTACCGGCCCCTGAAAACGTGTTTGCAAAATTGGCTTCAACAAGGTTGGAGGTATCGATGTTTGGGTTATTTGCAAGCCATGCGGAATTCTCAAGTCCAAACAGCTGTGGAATCCCGGCATTCATGCTGGATGTGCGATCGGTGGAGGTTGTGGCTGATTTACTGGCTCTGGCTTTTTCAGAAATAATTATTGTAACAACATCTCCAATGGTTCTTGCTTTGTGGTCAGCGTAAAGTGAGTGTTGTTCACCGGGCCACAAGGACCCGTCAGTTCTTTCTGATTCCTTCCTGATCTGTATTTCTTCAAGAGGTTCAGGGAGATCAACAACATCATCGTTCCTGGTGGAACAGGAGCTTAGGAACATCCCAATGAAAAGAAACGAAATCAGATGTTTCATGTCAGATTTGTACCTCCACGATTCCTGGTGATAACACTTTGCAATAAATCATTTTTTTGGATCCGGTGTTTATGACTCGAATAATTTGATCCTGCTTACCGTTCATGGATGAAATTCCAGTGGCACTGAGATGCAAGCCATTACGGTTGATATGTATTTTCACCAGTTGGCCTTTTCGGATAACAGGCGGAAAATCTATTGAGCTGAGGTCAAGGACAGACCCAGCACGAATTGATCTGGTGAGTCTTTTTCCAAGTACGTCCCTAAGATTCATACTTGGGTTACGGAGTTTTCCAAGATCTTTGATCTGTAATTGAACCATGTTCGGATGCAGGATTGCTCCCCGTTTGACATTTTGAGTTAGTATTGCAACAGGGGCCATAGCTTTAAGCTTGCCCCGAATAGAAATGTTTTTTACGATTTTACCATCAACTTTATAGATCAGGGTCATTCGGCGGCTTCCAATAACATTCGGATTAGCCGGAATAACGTTTATTTCCAGTACCCCAGTCGGAAGAATAAAGGGGAGTGGCAGTTCGCGTGGTATAAAGCTGAAATCAGCAGCGGGGAGCTCAGCACTTTTTTCAAGAAGATAATCTGCAATAGCAGATTCCATATCATGGGGACCAATGGGAATACCAGGACGGGTAACAATGGTGGAAGAGGAACCTTCCCATTTGACGTCAGTATTATCTGGAACTCGCCTGAGAAGTTTGTTTCTGATAGTTGTTGTATTGAGAGTTATATCTGTTCCAGGTTTTGGTGCAATTGCTATATGTTTACTTGCCAGAGATTGAGCAAGTGGTGAATCTTCATCAAACGCTGCGACATCGGCAAGAGTTATATGAGAGGCGCTAACTTCTGCCTCTTTATTAAAGCTTATCGTGAGGGCAAAACCTGATCCTTGCAGAAAATGAAATACACAGAGCAACAGAAGAAGAAACCTAATCATAATTACACCATATTGTTTGTGGTTTGCATCATTTCATCAGATGTCTGAATACTCTTTGAGTTGATTTCGTAGGCTCGCTGGGTGGTGATCATCGTTGCCATTTCTTCTACGATATTGACGTTTGATCCTTCAATAAAGCTTTGCAGCAGAAGTCCGTACCCATCATCACCGGGAGTACCTGCCTGGGCAGTACCTGATGCGTCGGTATCTCTGAAAAGATTTCGTCCAACTGCAAGAAGGCCGCCATTGTTTGTAAATGTGACCGTTTCAAAGGTCCCAATTTCTGTGCTGGTGGTGTCGTCGCCTATTATTGCGCTGATAACACCTGTTTCACTGATGGTAACTTGTCTGGAGCCGCCAGGGATAGTGATACCGGGAGTGATAGGGTATCCATCCGATGTTGTCAGGCGGCCATTACCGTCTATTTTAAATGCTCCTGCGCGAGTGTAGGCTGTTTCACCATTTGGAAGATCCACCTGGAAAAATCCCGGGCCTTCTATTGCCACATCAAATTCATTGCCGGTCTGGATAAGATCACCCTGGGTGAAAAGTTTTTGAACGGCAGCAGGGCGAACTCCGAGGCCAACCTGAATACCGGTGGGAGATTCTGTGTCAACGGATGACTGGGAACCTGGAACCCGCATAATCTGATACATGAGATCCTGAAAGTCAGCACGACTCTTTTTAAAGCCTGTGGTTGAAACATTGGCAAGATTGTTGGCAATAACATCAAGATTCAACTGTTGCGCGTTCATGCCGGTGGTGCCGGTCCATAGTGATCGTATCATGGTATTCCTTTTGTTGTATGGTATTTTGTGGTTCTCATTTTAAGCAGGGAAATTTGGAATTAGCCAATTGTTCCAAGTTCATCCTGTTTCTTGCCAAGAGTCGAATACGCTTTGATAACTTTTTGATAGCTTTCAAATGTGCGCGTACTTTCAATCATTAATGCCATTTCTTCTGTAATGTTAACATTTGACACTTCAAGGCTGCCAACGGCAAGGTTGGGTTTCTCCTGGAGAATTTCCTGTCCATCTTCTTTTAAGGAAAAAAGAGTATCTGGTTCTCTTGTAAGATTTTTATTGTCATTGATCGTGTAAATAGCAATTGTTCCGACGACATTTCGAGTCCCATCAATGGAAAGGATGGAAACTTCTCCGAGACTGTTTACGGAAATTTTTGAAGTGTCCGTGTCCGGTATGAGTATTGGTGCATTGCCATTATCCAGTACTGGCATATTGTTCCCGGTGAGGAGAGTGCCATCCTGGGCTGTATGAAAATCGCCACGTCTGGTGTATCTGGTTCCATCCGGGCTCTGTACTTTAAAAAAACCGTCACCGTATATGGCAATATCAAGAGGGTTACCTGTCCCTCTGATGGGGCCTTCTGTGAACTCTGTAAAGTTTTCTCGAACCCGGCTGTAATTAATACCCTTGGCCCTGTTTGTTTGCTGTTCTCCGCGCAGGAGAGACTCAAAACTCATTCTGGACTTTTTATAACCAATGGTATTTACGTTGGCTAAATTTGTTGCAATGTTGGCCAGTCGTTGTTCTCTGGATATGGCACCTGCCAGTGCACTGTATTTTCCTGATCCCATTTTGTTTGTTTGGTTTAATTTTGTTAAAGTAGAGCTTGTGTGTTTGTCCTGTCTTAATGAATCGGCGGATTATTCATAATTCTTTAGGTTATGCTAAGGAACGGGGAAGTGATTTCGTCCCGTTCCTAAGCTAAAGAAAGAGTATCCTTATCGTTCTTGAACTGTTCATCTGTTCCACATAAGGATGAAAGTTTAAGCAGTTGTGTTATTTCAGCATGAGACATTTTAAGGGCAGATGAAATCTCATTTGCAGCCATTCCTGAGCGGAACATGCTTCTGGCATAGGCATATCGTTCAGGTGGACGCTGGCTGTTTCTCTGATGTACAAAAGAAGATCTGGATTTTTGAAGTTCGGTGGTCATTTCCGCCTGTTGAAGGTTTTTTTGAAAATGTTCTTCCCGTTCCCTGCTCTCAGTGTTTGTGTTGAGTTGTGTCTGAATCTCTTCGAGACTTTTTGACTGTTCTTTAATCAGGGTGGCCTGTTTTACAGAGCGTTTTCTGAGGATTATAGAACGCCAGAATATCAACATGGTAAGCAGTAGAGTTAATGTATTTAGTAAAAGGTTTTGATCCATGGTAAGTATGCTCTGTTGGAAAAATAGTGTTAGGTTATCAATCAAGATTTTTTTTCACCTTTGTTTTTAATTTAATCAATGCCTGACTATGGAGTTGTGAAACACGTCCCTCGGAAACTTCCAGAATTTCGGCAATTTCTTTTTGAGTGAGTTCCTCGTAGTAGTACAGTGAAATCATAAGTTTCTCTTTTTCTGAAAGCTGTTCGAGGACTTCTGCGATGATATGAGTGAGTTCATGCTGTTCGAGTATGTTAACAGGCGAGGCAGTTTTACTCTGGTCAATGAGTGCATCCTGAAATGACCTGCCAGTGTCAGAGTGATCCAGAGTCTCATTTAAGCTGACACAACCGAGGTGGCTGACCTGCCCAAGCATCTTCTGATACTCTTCAAGTGATAACTCGAGCTTATCGGCCATTTCCTGTTCATAGGGAAAACGACCAAGTTTCCGTTCAAGCTCTGCCATGCTCCTGTTGAGAGCAGTCTGCTTTTCCCTGAGTGATCTGGAGAACCAGTCAAGTTTTCGCATTTCATCCAGTATGGCACCTCGGATTCGATATTCTGCAAAGGTTTTAAACTTGATTCTTTTATCAGGTTTAAACTTGTTTGCAGCATCGATAAGGCCCATCATGCCGGCGCTCCGCATATCGTCCCGGTTCATAAACGCTGGAACCTGAGTCACCATCCTTCCTGCGATAATATCAACAAGATTGAGATGATCTGTGATAAGAGTTGTCCTGTCTTCCGGGAGTTGGTGAGGGGTGTAAGTCATACCTTAGCCTCTTCCACTAATGTCGAGCAGTTTTTTCCAGAAAAATTGAACTCCACCTTTTGGAGTTGTTACTGGTTGCTCAGAACAAATTGTTGCAGCGAGTGTTTCAAATGCTGTGGATATTTTAGATGACGGGTAAAGATCGACGATGACACGCTGTTTTCTGATAGCATCATTCATCTGTTTATCGGCAGGGATGGAACCTAAGAAATCAATGGAGATATCAAGGAATCGATTGGAGACCATGGTTAATTTGCGATACACATCAAGTGCTTCATTCTCGTGCTGAATCAGGTTTACAACAAGATTAAAACGTTTCTCATGGTATTGGGTTGAAAGAAGCTTCATCAATGCATAGGCATCTGTAATGGCAGTGGGGTCAGGGGTTGTGACAACGAGAATTTCCTGGGCTGCGGTATTAAAGTAGGTAACATTTTCGGAAATACCGGCTTCCGTATCTATGAGCACAAAATCAAAGTTGTTGTGCATCTGATCAAGACCGTCAAGTAATCTCAGTTTTTGCTTGGAATCGAGCCTTGTGAAATTCTGTACTCCGGATCCAGCCGGCAGTATCTTTATTCCATAAGGCCCATCTGCAAGTATGGTGCTGAGTTCCTGATCACCTGCAAAAAAATGATTGAGGTTAAATTTGGGAGCAATGCCAAAAACAACATCGACATTGGCAAGACCAAGGTCCGCGTCAAGTATCAGTACTTTTTTCCCCATCCTAGCCATGGCTGTGGCAGTATTTGTAACAACTGCAGTTTTGCCAACTCCACCTTTGCCGCTGGTTATGGCATATACTCTGGTAGTTGAGTTTTTGGTGTCTGCGGTATTTGCTGAATGGCCTGTATTTCTTAAGGCATCTGCCTGATCCTGCACAGCAGAGAGTGAGTTATTCATATACTATTCCTTTACCGGGTGACATAATAAGCTGAGTCACGATTGTTTTGTCTGCCTTTATAATATCTTCAGGGACTCTTTGGCCATTAGTGATATAAGAATAAGGTGTTTTTTCACGGATCTGGATGTCGAGCAGGAGTCCAAGAGTTGTACATTCGTCAATTTTTGTAATGATGGTATTGTCGATTCCCAGAACTGAGAAGCGTTTAATGGCTTCAAACAGTTCATTTTCACGAGTGGTTGCGGAGAGAACAAGATGTTTTTCAATGGCAAGGTCGGGGCGAAGAAATGAGACCAGTTCATCTACACATAAACTATCCTGTGGGCTGCGGCCTGCCGTATCAATAAGGATAAGATCTTTATCCCGCAATTTAAGTAAGGCATTCTCAAGTTGCTCAGGACTTAAAACCACTTCAACTGGAATATTCATGATCTCGCCGTACACTTTCAGCTGTTCAACTGCGGCAATTCTATAGGTGTCAATGGTGATAAAACCAATATTGGGAGAATGAGTGGCGAGGTGACCCGCTGCGATTTTGGCAAGTGTTGTGGTTTTTCCAACGCCGGTAGGACCTACGAGCGCCACACGATGGTGCCTTTTTTCTTCTTTGAAGATATCTGTATTAACCTGAATCAGCTCTTGTATGGATTGCTCAAAAAATTGCTGCTGTTTGAACGGATCTGAAAGTTCATCGAGTGTGAGTGATTCTTTGGCAAATTCTGATATGGTTCCTGCAGTATCAATACTGATTCCATAATCGAGCAGGCGCTGCTGCAATGATCTGAGTGAATTGTTGTACGTCAAAGAATAATTGTGTTCTGTTGCTATGGTTGATGCTGGTAGGGAGTTATTAATTCTGAGTATCTCCTGGCCTAGATTCCTGATCATTCCTTTAAGTTCGTTTACTTCTGATTGTAAATCGGTCTGTTCCTCATTTACAGTTGTAGGAGTAACTATTTCCGGTTTTTCAGGATTTTGTACAGAGGGCTTTTCCTGATTAAGCTGCATTGCAGAATTATAGGTAAGAGGGTCTTCCGCATGTGTTGTTGGATTTGTTTTTCTGGAAGAGGGAACACGTTTTTTGTGCGGCCATTCAGAATCAATGGCAGCAGTGATTTCAAGAGTTTTTTTACCAAGAACTCCAAATTTACCGGAACGTATGGTTTTTGTGGACAGAATCAGGGCGTCAGGACCCAGATCATCCTTAACCATCCTTAGGCCGGATGCCATGTCAGTGGATTCAAAGATTCTAACTTGCATATAAATTCACGCTACCTATGGATTGAATTGTAATGTTTGGCAGGATCTCATTGTGCGAGATAACAACCAGTTGTGGATAATATCGTTCTGTTAGTTTTCTAACATGCGGACGAATCTGTGGCGCGGCAAGCAGGGTAGGACGCTGTCCGCCATCAAAAAGTGGTATTGCTTTGCCTATGGAATCAAGAATAAGCTGTGCTTTTGCAGGATCGATAGCAAGAAAGCTTCCGGTTTCTTTATGTTGTACAGATTGGGCAATCTCTTCTTCAACGTGTTTTGCAAGGGTGATGAGGGGAATAACATTATCAACTGCAAGATCATGGCTGATGGTTCTGGACAATGCGTGACGGACATATTCAGTGAGGACATCGGTGTCTATTGTAACGGGTGCCCAATCGGCCATGGATTCCAGAATGGTTCGTAAATCCCGAATAGAAACACCTTCAGAAAGCAGGTTTTGCAGGATACGCATAATGGTTCCAAGATTAAGAATAGCGGGAACCAGTTCTTCAACAAGTTTTGGATATGTTTTAGCAAGGTTATCGATAAGGTTTTGAACTTCCTGTCTGCCGATCAGTTCATGTGCATGCTGTTTAATAATCTCCGAAATATGTGTGGCCATAACCGTTGTACAATCTACAACCGTGTATCCGGCAATTTGAGCACGTTCTTTTTTGTCTTCAGTGATCCAGATTGCAGGCAGCCCAAATGCCGGTTCTTCGGTGGGAACACCTTTGATTTTTTCAGTAACCATACCAGGATCCATGGCCATAAAGTGGTCTGGAAGCATTTCAGCACTGGCAACCTCAACACCTTTTAAAGCAAGAGTGTATTGATTGGGGGTGAGTTGAAGATTATCTTTAATGTGTACAGGAGGAACTATAAAACCATTGTTGGAGGCAAACTGTCTGCGTATGGATTGTATGCGGACAAGTAGTTCGCCATCCTGTGCGGCATCAACAAATGGTATGAGTCCGTAGCCCACCTCAAGTTGTAACAGATCAACATTCAGTAGTTCTTCATAATTTTCTTCCTTTTGGGGAAGGGCTTCGGTTACTTCAGCTTCTTCCTCAATCTTTGTTTCCTGCAGTTTTTTATGTTTATCCAGGTTAAAAGCGGTAAAAGCAAGTGTAATAGAGAGCAGGAGAAATGGAACAAATGGAAGGCCGGGTATAAGCGCCATTACCATAAGGATAATAGAAACAAGCCAGAAGGCGGTTGAGTACCTGCTGAACTGTGTCTTTATGTCTGAGCCAAAATCTTTGTCACCCGTGGAACGTGTTACCAGAAGGCCTGCGGCTGTTGATATGATAAGTGCGGGGATCTGACCAACAAGGCCATCACCTACAGTGAGGATGGTATAATTAGCTGCAGCTTCAGCCATGGGCATACCTTTTTGAAGAACTCCAATGATGAAACCGGCACCAATATTTACAAGGGTGATAATGATACCTGCAATGGCATCTCCCTTTACAAATTTTGATGCACCATCCATGGCACCGTGAAAATTAGCCTCGTTACTGATTTCTACTCTACGGGTTCTGGCTGTATCTTCATCGATGAGTCCGGCATTAAGATCGGCATCGATGGCCATCTGCTTACCGGGCATGGCATCAAGTGTGAACCTCGCCGCAACTTCTGCTACGCGCCCGGCACCTTTGGTGATTACCATAAAATTGATGAGTACGAGTATGATGAAAATAACCAGGCCAACAACGTAATTGCCACCAACAACAAATTGTCCAAAAGATTGAATAACAGTTCCGGCTGCAGCAGGTCCCTCATGGCCTTTAATTAATATTAAACGGGTTGAGGCAACATTCAAGGCCAGACGGAAGAGAGTGGTGGCCAACAGGATAGATGGGAAAATTGAGAAATCAATTGCCTTCACTGTAAAAAGGCTGATGACAAGAATAAGCAGGGCAATGGTGATGTTCATGGACAAGAACAGATCGAGGAGAAGAGGAGGCAGAGGGATGATCATGATCATCAGGATGCCAACCAGCCCAAGGGTAGCCATGACATCAGCTCTTTGAAGAAGACCTCTCCATTGTACTTTGTTAAATATGCTATCCTGACCTGTTAGTTCCATTGATGCTCTTTTGTTTTATTTTTTGTAATTGTTCAGGAGTACCCCATCTTCGTCCATTTGGGCCTCCTCGAATAGCACCAGTATGCTTCGGAGTCCAAAATGAACGAATATGATCCACTCCTAAACAATTACAGCACTGAGGTTTGGCTAACTATGGGTACCGCCTGAATAGTTGCTATTTTTTAAAGAGTAAACATGTGCTAAAATTTCAGCCACCGCCTTAAACAGTTCTTCTGGAATGGCTGCACCCAAGTCAATCTTGTGCAATAAACGAGCCACCGGTGGGTTTTCTATGAGTGGGATCTCGTTTTCTCTGGCAATCTCTCTGATTTTCATGGCAACATGATCGGCACCTTTAGCTATAATAACTGGTGCATCCATGGTTGCTGTATCATACTTAATGGCAACGGAAAGGTGAGTGGGGTTGGTTATAACCACATCGGCCTCTGGAACTTCTGCCATCATACGTTTACGAGCCATTTCCTGTTGAATTCTTCTGATTTGGCTTTTGATATACGGGTCACCTTCCATTTCTTTGAATTCTTCCTTGACTTCCTGTTTAGTCATTTTCATTTTTTCTTCCATTTCATAACGTGTATAAAGAAAATCGATGGCTGCAATGAGAATGAGAATCCCACATACTTTTGCGAGGATAAGGGTAGCAGTGCGACCAAGAAACAGGATTGTTTCTGTGACACTGGTATCGACCAGAATTAATGCTTGTTCAAAATGGCTGTAAACAGTTGCGTAGGCAACCCAGCCGATAAGAATAACTTTGAGCACTGATTTTACAAGATCCACCAGGCTTTTCATAGAAAACATGCGGCCAAAGCCTTTAATGGGGTTCAGTTTTGAAAAATCAGGCGTTAAAGGCCGGGTGGTGAAGAGCCATCCGATCTGGAAAACACTTGAGAAAAAACCTGTAACCATCACTAAAAAAAAGAGGGGTAATAGGAGTGTAGCCATCTCTTTTACAAGAAATATTGTGAGGTTATATACATCACTTGGAGTGCCATCAAAAGAGTCAGGGTTTCTCAATAGAGTTGAAAGTAACTTAGATAATCCGCTCCAGAAGGAGGGCATGTAGAAAATCCAGAGGAGAAGTACGAGTGTGAAAAGTAATGCGGTCTGAACTTCTTTACTTTGTGCAACCTGGCCTTTTTTTCTAAAGTCTGCTCTACGTTTCGCCGACGGTTCTTCTGTTTTTTCTCCGCCACTTGATGATTCTTCCGCCATATTGGTATGTTACATAGGTTGAGTTTGAATAATGCTCAATTCATGCAACTATTTAGCCAAAAAGAGAAGAAATCGAAAGAAGGCGTGTTTCTAGTTCAGGAGGTGCAATATTGTGTAAATTCGTTCTCCAAGATTGTCAAATTCTCGTCTTAACAGGATGGCAACAAGTGGGAGTGTCAAAGCAATGACGGTAAATGAGATACTAATATTGAGGGGAAAGGAGAGTAGAAAAACGTTTAATTGTGGAAAAACCCTGGCAAGAATTCCAAGAATAAGACCGGAAAGGAGAAGTACTGCCAGGATTGGAGCACTGAATTGAATTCCGAGAAAGAAAATTCGAGATGATAACTTTAGGAGATATGGAATTGCTTCACCGGATATATTTAAAACACCTGGTGGGAGAATTTTATATGATTCCGCTGCAATCTGGAAGAATACATGATGCCCGTCGATGGTAAGAAAAATGAGAATGGCAAAAACATTTTGAAATTGAGAAATAAGAGCAAGCTGACGTTCACTTGACGGATCAAAAACATTGGCTGCTGCAAAACCCATCTGGTATCCAATAACTGTGCCTCCATATTCTACAGCCGTGAAGATCATCCTTGCTATAAGTCCTATTGCACCGCCCAGCAATACTTCTGATATTGTGAGCAGGAGAAATGTCCCAGGTTCAAAAGTGATTGGAGGAAGGGATGGTTCCATGACTGGAAAGAGAACCAGGGAAATAATAAATACCAGTCCTGCCTTAAGCTGAAGGGGCGTCTGGTTGGCTAAAATTACCGGGATGGCTACTACAAATCCTGCAACTCGCGC
>DQVD01000373.1 GCA_015661935.1 Desulfocapsa sulfexigens
ATAAGGATATAGAATAATGGCACTTGCAAAATTAGAACAATTATCAAAAAGCGTAGTGCAGGGTCCGTCTTTGGTAACAGGAGCAGTACCAACCAAAGACTGGATGGATACCCCGGCTATATTTAAAGAGGGGAACTTTGCCTACCCTGCAAAACAGGAAAAGGTTGAATATCTTGACAGCCAGGACGGGCTTGATTTTCCAAATGCCCGTATCTGGTCTCCTGATGAAGATGATTGGAAGCTGCCAGAGAATTGGCAGGAGATCATCTTAAAAGGTCTTGCAGAACGTCTTGATAAATTCAGATCTCTCAAAATCTTCATGGACTGCTGTGTACGTTGTGGCGCCTGTGCAGATAAATGTCACTTCTTCCTCGGTACCGGCGATCCCAAAAATATGCCGGTTCTTCGAGCAGAACTTCTTCGCTCCGTCTATCGGAATGATTTTACTTTAGCGGGTAAGCTCTTCGGGAAGATGGCAGGCGGACGAGAGATGACAGTTGGCGTACTCAAAGAGTGGTTCATGTACTCATATCAGTGTACGGAATGTAGACGCTGTTCCGTCTTCTGTCCATACGGAATTGATACTGCTGAAGTAACCATGATGCTTCGTGAGCTTCTTCATCTCGTTGGTATTGGTATTAACTGGATTCTGGAACCCGCTTCCAACTCCAACCGTACCGGTAACCATATGGGACTCCAACCCCATACATTTAAAGACAACGTCGATTTTCTTGCCGAAGACGTTGAAACCCTCACCGGTGTAAAGATTAACCACAGCTTTAACCGTAAAGGTGCTGAGGTTCTTTTCATCACTCCATCAGCGGATGTTTTTGCAGAGCCGGGGTTGTACACCGCCATGGGGTATCTTGCACTGTTTGAGCAGATCGGCCTTGATTATACCTGGTCAACATACGCATCAGAAGGTGGTAACTTCGGTCTCTTTACCAATAACGAGTTGATGAAGAAACTGAACGCAAAGATGTATGCCGAGGCTAAGCGTCTCGGTGTTAAATATATCATCGGCGGTGAGTGTGGCCATATGTGGCGTGTTATTCATCAGTACATGGATACCATGAACGGCCCTGCCGATTTCATGGAGGTTCCAAAATCGCCCATCACAGGAACTGTTTTTGAAAATGCCAAATCAAGCAAGATGATTCACATCAGTGAGTTTACTGCTGATTTAATTAAGCATGGTAAGATCAAGCTTGATCCAAGCCGTAATGCAAACGTGAAAGTAACCTATCATGATTCCTGTAACCCTGCGCGAGCCATGGGTCTTATGGATGAGCCGCGTTATATTCTTGATCATGTGGTTCCTGACTGGGTTGAGATGCCTGAAAATACGATCCGTGAGCAGACTTTTTGTTGTGGATCCGGAACAGGGCTTAACACCGATGAGATTATGGAACTTCGGATGCGTGCCGGTTTACCACGGGCGAATGCTGTAAAGCATGTGATTGATAAGCATGATGTCAATATGCTCTCCTGTGTCTGCGCCATTGATCGTGCAACACTTACATCGCTTATGGATTATTGGAATCCCGGCTGTGGTGTCTGTGGTGTTTCCGAGCTTGTTGGAAATGCACTGATTATGGATAATGAGAAACGAGCCATGGGTTATGGTGCTGACGGGACTGAGTCTGAACTCCCCGATGGCCTTAGAACTATGGTTTAACGGAACCGGAACGGAGGAAATATAAATGTATAACAAAGGAACAATCATACCGGGACTGATTATATTCGTCCTTTTTGTGACTTTTCCAATCTGGTTCAACGGGCTGACCACGGCAGGAGATCTGCCAAAACCCGAGTTACCGCCAGGTGGAGAAAACCAGTGTGTAATGCCTGCTGATTATATGCGGGCCAACCATATGAGGCTACTCAACGATTGGCGCGATAACGTTCTGCGGGATGCGAATCGTGAAATTCTTGAGATTAACGGGGTGAAATATCCCAAAGGTCTGCAGCAGGCATGTATGAAATGCCATAGTCAAAAAGAGAAATTCTGCGATAGCTGCCATACCTATGCAGCAGTAAAACCTTATTGCTGGGACTGTCATTTGACTCCCAACGAGGCAGCATCGAAGGAGGCAACTCACTAATGGATAAGCAAAGAAGAAAATTCTTAAAAATTGCAGGTGCGTCAGTAGTTGCAGGATTAGGAGCACCGGCCTTAATTAAGGTGTCCGGTACACCCGCGCTTGCTGCGGGGGGCCACGCGCCTCATGCTGAGGAAGCGCCAAAAGGTGTCCGTCTTGGCATGGTGATTGACATGCGTAAATTCAGTGACAAGCCGGAGTTGCTTGATAGTGCAATCAGTGCCTGTATTAATGCCCACAATGTTCCGCAGTTTCCTGATAGGAAAAATGAAATCAAGTGGTTGTGGAAAGCACCCTTTGAGAATGTATTCACTGATCAATCAGCCTATCATTCTTCAAAAAGAGTTGCCGAAACCGATTTCGCGGTATTGTGTAATCACTGTGATGATCCACCATGTGTGAAAGCATGTCCCACACAGGCAACTTTTAAAGTTGCATCCACTGGTATTATAGCAATGGATTTCCATCGCTGTATCGGTTGCCGTTTCTGTATGGCTGCCTGTCCATATGGTGCAAGATCCTTCAACTGGCAGGATCCGCGCCCGTACATCAAGAAATACAATAAACAATTCCCCTCACGTATGAAGGGTGTTGTTGAAAAATGTAACTTCTGTGCCGAGCGTCTGGCTCTTGGGCAGGAACCTGCTTGTGTCGAGGCCTGCAAAGGAACAGGTGCCATAACATTTGGTGACCTGAACGATGCCAAGTCTGAGCTGCGAGCTGTTCTTGATAAGGAATTTACTATCCAGAGAAAGCCAACACTGGGTACTAAACCATCAGTCTTTTACATAGTGTGAGGTAGTCATGATTGAAAAAACACTCAAAGGCAAACCAGCCTATTGGATCTGGCTTGCATTTTTAGGAATGTTCATGGCTATTGGTGCTGCCTGTTATATAAAACAGTACAACTTTGGCCTGGGCGTGACCGGCATGAGCCGTGATGTCTCATGGGGATTATATATTTCCCAGTTTACCTTTCTGGTCGGAGTTGCGGCTGGAGGTGTGATGCTGGTACTTCCCTATTATATTCACGATTATAAAGAGTTTGGAAGAATCACAATCTTAGGCGAGTTTCTTGCCATTGCTGCCATCGTAATGTGTCTGTTGTTCATCATGGCAGATCTTGGACAGCCAATGCGTGCATTAAATGTAGTGCTTCATCCATCCCCTAATTCCATGCTGTTTTACGATGCAATCGTATTGAATGGATATCTTTACCTGAATATTCTCTGCGGTTGGGTAATTCTTACTGCAGAGAAGAAACAGGTAAAACCACCAAAGTGGATTTATTTCTTTGTATATTTATCTATTCCATTTGCTGTTTCTATTCATACCGTAACTGCTATGCTCTACTGTGGTCTGCCCGGACGTCATTTCTGGCTCTCTGCCATTATTGCTCCTCGCTTTCTCGCATCAGCTTTTGCCGCAGGACCTGCTCTTATCGTTATTGCATGTTTGGTTTTAAAACGTGTTGCTGACTTTGATGCCGGAAGAAAGGCAATGAATAAGCTGGTTACCATTATTATTTATGCTGCATTGCTGAATATGTTTTTTGTAGGCCTTGAGTTTTTTGTTGGATATTATTCCAATATTCCCGGTCATAAACATGCTCTTGAATATCTGTTCTTTGGACTGGAACATCATGGTCATGTGTATAACAATCTGGTTCCGTTTATGTGGGCCTTTGTAGTGCTGGGCTTTGGAGCCATTGCGATTCTTGCAACTCCTGCTGCCAAAAAGAATGATCTTGTTCTTGGGCTTGGTTGTGCCTCGTTGTTTCTTGCTTTCTGGCTGGATAAAGGAATCGGTTTTGTATTTGCCGGTTTTGTTTCAACTCCTTTGCATGAGATCGCCGAGTATATTCCAACTGCCAATGAGCTTGGAATCACTATTGGTGTCTGGGCAAGCGGATTATTTGTAGTGACTGTACTTTACAAAATAGCCATTGGTGTTGAGCATGAAGTAGAAAAATGCTAGGGGAT
>DQVD01000308.1 GCA_015661935.1 Desulfocapsa sulfexigens
CTGGAGTTTACCGTTCGTAACGCAAAAGCCATCACCTATCTTAATCTCGCAGTCTTTAACCTTCCTCGAAACAGTGTAGAAACGGACTCCTTAATGCTCAAAGATTTTTCAAGCGGTGATTTGGGCTTGTATTTTGATTTTCATCATCCCAAAGGCTGGGATCGAAAAGCAGTCCGTCATTTTTTGGCAACTGAATTCAAAACAGATCCGGAAATTCGTCCTATCCTGCAGCGAGACCCACCTTTTTTCACATCCAACCATGCACCACTATTACTAACCCTATTCAGGAAGAAAGGCAGTTCACTGGATAAGTGCCTTATCAAAAAATTTCTTTGAAAAAAAACAAGGAACACACACAATGAACAAACAAACAGTGGTGGTTATAGGTGGAGGCGCAGCCGGTCTCATGGCCGCGGGCCAGGCTGCAACAGCTGGATCGCGAGTCATTATTCTTGAAAAAATGAAACGTCCCGGACGCAAGATCTGTATCAGTGGCAAAGGTCGCTGCAACCTGACGAACAGTGCCCCAGTGGAAGAATTTATTGAACACTTTGGTAAAAATGGCCGTTTTTTACGACAGGCCTTTTCCCGTTTTTTTGCTCCTGAACTGGTAGACTTTTTTGAACGGAATGGACTACCTGTCAGCCTTGAACGTGGTGGTAGATATTTTCCTACCAATGGAAAGGCACCTGATATTGTAAAAGTGTTTCTTGCGTGGCTTTCAAATTTACATGTTGAAATTCAAGACAATAATCCGGTCAAAACCCTGTCTGTTGAAAATAATACAATCACAGGAGTTATCACAAAACGAGGGGAAATCAGTTGCGACGCTGTCATTTTAGCCACTGGCGGGGCCTCCTATCCAGCTACCGGTTCAACGGGTGATGGCTACAAACTGGTGGAAACATTGGGACACACCATAGTTCCCATTCGTCCGGCACTTGTCCCCCTGGAAATACACGGTGGAATCCATCCAGCGCTTGCAGGGCTTGAACTTCGCAATATTGAAGCTATACTCTTCATCAATGGAAAAAAGAAACGACAACTCTTTGGTGAACTCCATTTTAAAAAATTCGGAGTGAGCGGCCCCACCATCCTGACACTCAGTGGAGATGCGGTGGATGGCCTGCGCGCAGGCAAAAAAGTGGAATTACTAATTGATTTAAAAGCTGCACTGAACCGGCAAAAACTGGACGCACGCTTAATTCGGGATTTTGAAAAACGTCACAAGGAGCCATTTGCAGATGTATTGCGCGGTTTGCTTCCTGCGCAAATGGTACCGTTGTGCCTGGAACAAACACAAATTCCGGCAGATAAAGTAGCCGGAGGGATTTCCAAAAAAGAACGGAGAACACTACTGAACTGGCTAAAAGGACTTCGGCTTGAAGTGACAAGACATCGTTCATTCAAAGAAGCCATCGTTACTGCAGGCGGTGTGAATCTTAAAGAGGTGAATCCAAGGACAATGGAATCAAAAATTGTTTCAGGACTCTATTTGGCAGGAGAACTTCTTGACCTAAATGGAAATACGGGGGGGTACAACCTTCAAGCCGCATTTTCCACTGGCTGGCTGGCTGGTTGGTCTGTTGGGGAAAAAGGTAAATCTCTTTGACAGGCTCAGAAAAACTCTATTCCAAGCCCGTCAAAAGAAGTAAACAGATATTACAGGTAGGGAGCTGGAAAGAAATAATTATCCAATCCTGCTTGCCTTTTCGTCCGTCTTCTTCGTGTTGGCAATAGTTACATAGCGCTACTATGCGCTTATTGCCACCACAAAGAAGACAAACGAAAATTCGGCGCATTATTTGGATAATTATTTCTTTCCATTTCCCTTAGACAATTGCAACCAGTTCCAAATCAAAGGTAAGATCTTTTCCGGCAAGAGGAGGATTAGCATCGAGCACTATAAATTCATCATCAATATCCAGTACTTCCACCGCCATTAATTCCCCCGAGGGACCACCAACCTGAAGTTTATCTCCAATCTCAGGTTTTAAATCAGGTGGTATCTGGCTTTTTGGTATCTGCATTACCATTTCCGCGTTATGATTCCCGTAGGCCTGATCCATTGGAATTTTCACTGTTTTTTTATCACCCACTTCCATACCGGTAAGAGCGGCATCGAATCCGGGAATAACCGCTCCCGAACCAAGAGTTACATCCAACGGATCTTTTCCTTCTGAAGAATCAAATATTGTTCCGTCGTCCAAATACCCTTTATAATTGACCTGAACTTTATCGCCTTTTTTTGCCTGTGTCATAAAAATATCCTCAACTTATTAAAATTTATCTTTATATGTCTTTATTTTTTGCAAAGAGAAACATCCTAGCATATCCGCCCTATAAATGATAGAAGGTATCTGAAAGTGAACTCTTAATAGATAGGCAGATATCAGAGACAGATTGATCGGTACAGTCAATGATCAGATCAGCATGTTTTGCATATAACGGTTGTCGTTCTGCAAACAGTTGCTCAAAACTCTGATTACCTGATTTAACAAGGCCACGAGTACTAAAATCTCCAACCCGTTTTTGTAACAGAGCAAGTGAGACATCGAGCAGAACCATCACTCCTGTTTTTTTCAGGTGCTCCATTCCGGCCTGACTGTAGATAGCACTGCCGCCAGTGGCAATAATATGATTCTGAAAATCAAGACTTAGAAGGGTTTTTTCTTCGAGATCCCGAAAGCCCTGTATGCCAAGATTATTGAACAGTTCCTGAAGCAGCATATTCTGACTATGCTCAATAACGGTATCCACATCAACAAATGTAAGGCTGGACTGTTTGGCAAGCTCTCTACCCACAGTACTTTTCCCGGCCCCGGCCATACCGATCAGGACAATATTTGTTTGTACGTTTTTTTGTATTCTATCCATAAGAAATAAGATAACTATTTTGTCTACAAGGCTATCATGATTTATTTTTCAAACAGTGTAAGTATTCCCGATCAGGAAATCGAGATAAAATTTATCCGTGCCCAGGGAGCTGGTGGACAAAATGTAAATAAAGTCGCATCAGCTGTACACCTGCGCTTTGATATTCAAGCATCATCTCTTCCTGAAATAATAAAATACAGACTTCTCACTCTCTCTGATCAGCGAATCAACAAAGAAGGAATCCTTGTCCTCAAGGCCCAGCAGTATCGCAGCCAGGAAAAAAACAAAGAAGATGCATTGCGGCGCCTAAGAGAAATCATCTCCAGAACCTTACACCAACAAAAGAAACGTCGCCCGACACGCCCGAAAAAAGCTGCCAAAATGAAACGGCTTGAAGGAAAAAAACAACGCGGGAAACTGAAAACAGATCGTAAAAAAGTTCAATATTAAAAATCATAGGGGAAAACATGTTTAAAACCAACGAATATTTCGACGGAAAAGTAAAATCAATCGCGTTTACCACTAAAGAAGGCCCAGCCACGGTTGGCGTTATGGCAATTGGAGAGTACGAATTTGGAACCGATTCCATTGAAATTATGTCTGTTGTGTCAGGCTCCATGGATATTAAACTGCCGGGCAGTGCTAAATGGAAGACTTTTCCAGCAGGAGACAGTTTTGAGGTGGATAAGGGTGTCAAATTTGGAGTTCGAATTGAGACGGAAACAAGTTATCTCTGTCTTTACAAATAGGCTTCTCCAACAGAACAATACCAGTAAACAGAAAAATCTTGCATCACTTTTCTATTATTGGTACATAGGCATCTCTACTGCTAAAGAATATTCCTAATTGCGGTCTAACACAGGAGGGAATGGAATCCTTCGGGAGTTCATTTCCTCCTGTTTTACATATATTTTTTTGACTATTACGCCTGCCTTCCAAACCTGGATAGCGGGCTTTTTTTTGGTGTCCACCATGCTCACTCATACTTTTATTCATCTTCCGGGTATTGGCTCAAAAACAGAACAAAATCTCTGGAAATCCGGAATTTATGAATGGCAGCAATGGCCGGAGAAACCACAGGTGAAACTTCAAAACAGCTCCCTTCCTGAACTTGTAAGTTTATTGCACTCTTCCATGGAAGAGCTGGAAAAAGGGCCTGAGTTTTTTAGTTCGCGTTTACCAAGTAATGAACAATGGCGGCTTTTTTCTCACTTCAGGGATCGCACTGCCTACCTCGATATAGAAACCACTGGTCTTGGACAATCTGCTGAAATCACAACTATTGCACTGTATGATGGCAACAAAATTTATTGCTATGTAAACGGAAAAAATCTGGAAGACTTCGAACATGATATATGGAACTATGATGTACTTGTAACCTACAATGGCAAAGGTTTTGATATCCCCGTACTGGAACGCTGGTTTCACACCAAACTTACCCATGCCCACATTGATCTTCGTTATATCCTTGCAAAACTGGGCTTTAAAGGAGGGCTCAAGGGCTGTGAAAAACAATTGGGAATGAGCCGTGGAGGCCTTGATGGAATAGATGGCTACTTTGCAGTATTATTGTGGCAGGATTACATAAACAACAATAATGAGAAAGCACTGGAAACTCTCCTTGCCTACAACATTGAAGATACTGTAAATCTGGAACGTCTTCTGATTGAGGCATATAACATGAATGTTCTATCCACTCCATTTGGGGAGGACTTGGTTCTGGAACTTCCCGGGACTCCTAAAATCCCCTACCAAGCTGACATCAACACGGTGGAACGGATCAAAAGAAACCGGTTTTAATTAGGGAGCTGGAAAGAAATAATCATCCAAATAATGCGCCGAATTTTCCTTTGTCTTCTTCGTAGTGGCAATAAGCGCATAGCAGCGCGATGTAACTATTGCCACAACGAAGAAGACGGACGAAAAGACAAACAGGATCGGATAATTATTTCTTTCCAGCTCCCTTATTTAACAATATTGAATCAAGCATTGATGGGACGAAAAAAACACTTCCGCTTCTATCTCCTCCCCCGTCTCCGGGATCGGGAGGGAATATCAGTAAAAGTTCTATACGCCGCCGGGCGATAATTAACCAGGGAACAAACGATTCGATTTGCCTGTTCCCGGCTAAATTGATACGTACAGGCATCATTGGTATAACTCATATAATTATGAATGGGATCAGCAGTTCCACAGGAAGCTGTCTGGACACAATTATAATGGATCACGCCTTCAGCAGGAGTATCCACGATAAGATCTCCTCCTGTATAACTGTTCTCGCAGCTCCCTTTGGAAGGCCCAAAGGTATGATGCAATCCTAAATAATGGCCCATTTCATGCACCAGTGTACGTCCCTGATTGTACGGATAGAAACTGTTATTACGACCACCCACTGCACTATACAGCAACACAATACCATCCCACCACATCCCGGCTGATTCTTCCGGAAAATATGCATATCCCAGATACCCACTGGCACTGCTTGTATAAATATTAACGTACCTTGATGGATCCTTGTTCAGTGCAGGCTTATACGCAGTTTCATCATCACTATCAAACCATTCATCATTTTGAGTATATGTTATTCCTGCCAACTCAAACTGAACGTGGGTATTAAAGCCAAATCGTCCCGGCGTTCCAGCCATTGCCGCATAATCCTCATTCAGGGCTTCTACCTGAGCATTGATAGTGGAACCACTAATATATCCAGTTCCATTGCTTTTATATATTACATGAAACCAAACCGGCATAATATATGTTACGGAAATGGGCCAATATTCTTCCTGAATGGAAGTAAGAGCTAAGGTGCAGTGAGAAACTGACTTTACGGTAGCAGAAGATACAGTATTGATTGGAGGGGATTTGGTACCGCAACGCATACCATTTTCCTTGAAAAAATCAGACTTTAAGTAACTGGCTGAATCAGAGAAATGGATTCCACTTACTTTGATGGAACCATCTTTGGCAATATGAAAATCTTCGGCAGAAGCGAACACAGGTAAAAATGCGTAAACCCAAATAA
>DQVD01000280.1 GCA_015661935.1 Desulfocapsa sulfexigens
AAGTGCGGTGGATGCCGCATTAATAAGCTTCAATGTTTCCAGACTTTCCTGTTGCTTATCACCCTGCGCCATAAAAAACACCACTTTGTTTATAAAAATGAACTCGTAAAAAAATTAAAATCAAGACGGATTCGTAAAAACTCTACTGAACCGTTAGAAGAGCCAGCTCTTTCTCAAATATCCCTATTATCTTTAGCTACACCTTATCCAGATAAAAGTCAAGAAAGACACCTGTTATTCTGCTACCTTAAAGCTTTCAACCAATACAATTTCCAGACTTATTTTTTGATTAATTTACACTGGCTTAACATCTCAACAAATTCGCAGAGAGGCAAGCCCACAACATTGGAATATGACCCGTGAATTTCCCGAACCAGACAAGCTCCTATCCCCTGGATCCCATAACTTCCAGCCTTATCCATTGGCTCGCCGGATGCAACGTAAGACTTTGCCATATTTTCAGTAAAATCCCAAAAAACTACTCGCGTACTCACTGAACGTATTTTTGTAACTGATTGATTACTGTTATGCAGACAAAGGGACGTGCGAACAATATGCTCCCTTCCGGAAAGGATCATAAGCATTTTCACGGCTGCTCCTTTATCAACCGGTTTTTCCAGCAGCATATCGTCCTGACAAACAACAGTATCAGCTGCAACTATCCAGGAATCAGGATACTGCTCAGCCACGCAAAGAGCTTTTTCTAAAGCAAGACGTTCAATATAGTGAACCGGTGTTTCACTCAAAGAACGTTTTTCCTCAATAAAAGCAGGAACCACACGAAAAAAAAGACCCATTTCTGTCAAATATGCCTGCCGCCTGGGAGACCCTGAAGCCAAAATAATTTCTTCACTATTTGTAAATATTCGTTTCATAACAACTCATTATTAAATATTGAGAAGACCTTTCTCTGAGCAAGCGACAGACAAGTATACAACTATTTCAGTACTTTCAAGAAAACAAACCTCAAAACATAATGAAAAAAAAGCCTTTCAATCGTATACTCATTTTAGTATTCTTGGTTAAGAAATACCTTTCACTTAACACACTTTTTCATCATCACACTACTCAATAATCATAACAAACGGCACCAAATTCATCACCAAAGACCTTCAAAAAGCCTGGCCAAAAAACAATTGCAAAACTCCCAGCTACCACTAAACGTGCCTATAAAAAAAATCCTCTCAGTTGCAGACAAGGTTGAAAAGCAGCTTCTGGAACAAACAAGTAGTTGCCTTCCAGAAAAACCGGATCTTATATTAGCCTGCGGCGATCTTCCCCCTGAATACCTGACACAATTAAGAGAATTATACAACGTACCTCTCTACTTTATTGAAGGGAACCACGATATCCGTTATCGAGACTCACCTCCCGTGGGATGCACCAATATTCACGCAAAAATCATTACAGAACAGGGATTACGAATCATGGGTTTCAGTGGATCTCGCTGGTATAATGGGGGAGTCAACCAATATACCGATCCTGAAATGAAAAAAATTGTTCGCAGCCTCTGGTTTCAACTGTTACAACAGAATAAAGTGGACATTATCATAAGCCATGCACCGCCACGATTTGTCCACGACCAGGAAGATCCTTGTCATAAAGGATTCAGAACTTTTATTCCTCTTATTGAGAAACAAAAACCGACCTGGTTTGTCCATGGTCACATACATGCATTTTTTAATGATCCCGCAGACCGTATCAGCAGAGTCTGCGAAACACAGGTACTAAACAGTTATGGCTTTTTTTTCTTTGAAACAGCATTGGTGGAAGAACAAACAGAACCAAAGTAAGGCTTCCGGAAATGGTAGTCCAGCTCCACAGGAAACCTCCTTTGACCAGGTTCGCAAAACTGAAAAAGCATACGAAACCGTTAAACGCGGTACAGAACAGGTACCACTGGACAAAATCAAAGGATCAGTAGGACGATATACGGATTTTGACAAGCAGTTTCGCCTCGAAGGATCTGACAATGAAGAGCGTCTCGCATCTCTGACCCAGGCAATGAAGGAGGGACGCCCCATTCCGCCAATCTCCCTCTATCAAATAAAAGATACATACTACATTGTTGACGGCCACCATCGCGTCACAGCCGCCAGAATTCTTAAGCAGGATACCATCCGTGCAAAAATCCTGGAACTCCTCCCTTCCGGAGAAACTGTTGAGAACAGACTCTACCTTGAAAAGATTGATTTCCGGGATAAGGTGGGAATTCCCAAGGTCATCGATTTCACCGAACCCGGTCAAAGTGAATATCTCCTTGAACAGATCGTTATGCATCAACAATTCCTGACAGATAGAAACGGGCAGGAAACAAGCCTTCAGGAAGCAGGAGCAGACTGGTATCGCACCATCTATTTACCACTTGGAACACTTATCAAAAACAGCGGTCTGCTCTGCTCTTTTCCAGATAGAACAATGGATGATCTTTACCTCTACATTTCTACCCACCAATGGCAGAAAGAATCAAAGAGGAGGTATGGCATAGGAGTTGACAAACTGATTCCCCGTGACATGGAAGCTTTTCGTAGAAAAATGGCCCGGAGTAAACGTGCAGGATACCCTGAAATGAAACGGGATATCACAATCTTTATTCTGATTAACATTGATGGAACTCAGGAACAACGATTACTCGACAAACTTTTTGCACTTCCTGAAGTGGTTGAACTCCACTCTGTTCACGGTTCAATCGACCTTATCGTCAAGGCAATATTGAGTCGTGATCTCCTGGCATCTGATGCCGAAGTTATCTCCGAGTTCACCCACTCTTCATTGCGATGTATGAAAGGGATATTATCAACACAAACCCTTATCCCGGGGCTATCACTGGTGAAGCCTCAGTGCTAAGATAGTAGAAATTCTTTTAAGTTTTTTATGGAGCCAGGATTCTTTTCAGAGAACTGCGTAAATAACGAAAAGGTCGAAAACGGATCGGACTCAGTTTTACCGGTGCCCTAAAGCCGGATCCGGCAAAATCAGATGGCACACACTGCGGAAAATTAAGATCCTGCAGACTTGCCCCCGCTATACGCTTTTCTGCCGCAGCCATTGCTAAAGGAACCTTCTTCTTCTCAATCTCAAGTACTTCAAGCATGGCCCGATCAAGTGCAACGCTACTCTTCGATGCAGCAAGGCACCCAAGCAAAAGCGAAGAGCCTTTCATCGGCCCTCTCCGGTTCATCACCTCAATAGCATCTGCAAAAACAAAGGCAGGTGGAAGAATATCCTGCAGATCAAGAATCAGCTCGGCAAAAAACCGGCGTGATTCACCATACTTCATGTGCAGCCAGGCCTTACGCGCTCCAAGCACTATACCGAAGACATTTTTCACAGCCATGGTCACCCTCATCTGGTCGTGTGGTTTGATCCGGGGAAGATTGACAAAGTGGTCACAGTCTAAAGCTTCGGCAGCAACACCAACTGAGACTCCGCAGGGAAGTTTTTGGACAAGGCGTGTTTTAAAGACCACATGCTCCACAGCTAAACCTGCAAATGCAGCAGTAAAACCTTGACGTTTTAACACTTGAGATGCAGAACCAAAGCCTGGGGAATCACCAAGTAGAACCCTTGCTCCCCGGGAAAGAAAACTGGCTGCAACCGCCTTTACAAACAGAGGATTCGAACAGGAAAGCGAT
>DQVD01000184.1 GCA_015661935.1 Desulfocapsa sulfexigens
GTGATGATATTTTTGATTAGTGGCGGCGATGAGGAACAGATTGTCGAACTTAAGCTGGATCAAGATGGTGGGCCTGTTTTTACAAATCCTCCGAAACAGATGGACAAGGAAGTAGAAAAGCCGGTGGTGATTAAGCATGAAAAAGAGGTTGAGCTTGTTGTTTCGAATCTTCCGACACCAAAGCCTGTACTTGAACCCGTTACAGATCAGGAAGCAAAAATTGTCAAAGAAGTAAAAGTTGTTGCAAGAGTAGACAGTCCGGCACTGGCGTTAAGTGAGCCAAAAATTCCTGTACGTCGAACCCCGGTGGAAATCTCTCCAGTGGGAATTGTGGAGAGAATTTCGGTTGAACCGGAACTGCCAGAACTGACAAAGCAGAATAAAATTTCTGCAGATAAAATAAAACGCATTCTCAATCCCCGAATTACAATCAGTAAGAAAAAAAAGATTCCTGTGAAGGTAGTACCTCCTCCCGTTAAAAAAACTCCTCTTTCCAAAGCGTCACAAGATCCTGTACTTGAGAAGTTTATTGCTGTTGGTGAAAAATGGCAGGCGGGTGAAGCGGATTCCAGTTTCACTATTCAACTTATGTCATTGGAATCCGACCAGGCTGAAAAAAATCTGAAACGAATAGTATCTCAACCGGAATACCAGGCAGTGGCTGATAAACTGGTGGTGTTAACACGGCCATCTGATCCTCCTGCCATCTTTGTGTTTTATGGCGTGTATCCAAGCATGGAGGCTGCCAGAAATGCTCGTAACAATATTCCCATTTTTCTTCGTGATCGACATCCTTATCCTGTTTCAGTTCGGGGGGCTGTTGAAAAGGTTCGTACTGAATGATTGGGGCGAACGTCTTTCCGCTATTTCCTACCGAACTTTTAATGGTTTTTTCCGGTGACTGCCAACCATCGTCAGAACAATAAAAAATATTCAATTCGATGATATGTGGGCTAATTCCGAAGAGACAACCACCAGAGTCCAAACTGTTGCTGCAGCAGCAGAAGAAATGAGCGTAAATATGGTAGCTGCAGCTGCGGAAGAGATGTCTGCCACCATCGCAGAAATTGCATCAAATACAGAAAAAACAAGTGCTATCACCAATACAGCTGTTGCTCAATCTGAAAAGGCGTCAGCTCAGATTCATGAATTGGGTGGTGCGGCCCAGGAAGTTGGCAAGGTAACTGAATCGATTACTGAGATTTCTGAGCAAACCAACCTGCTGGCATTGAATGCAACCATTGAAGCGGCTCGTGCCGGTGAGGTCGGGAAAGGGTTTGCAGTGGTTGCAAATGAGATTAAAGAACTTGCCAAACAGACGGCGGAAGCCACAAATGAAATTAAAGGGAAGATTAGTGAAATCCAGGATGTCACCTCTTCTTTCACAGAGTGTTTTTTTTTGACGAGTCTTCTTCACTCATTTTTGACGTCTATTTCCATGCATGGTATGTTGGCCCATTGAAATTACTGGGACCCTAAACCAAAATACCATGATAACAAAACTATCAAACTATACTCTCAAAGATATTCTTCCGCATCGTGGCAAACTGCTGTTGATTGATGATATTTTAGAAGCGGATGAAACCTATGCTGTAACCACGTCTATTATAAAACCATCATACCCCTTAACGGACACCAAAGGAGCCCAAGCTTTAATAATGGTGGAATTTGCTGCCCAGACAGCAGGTGTGTGTAATGGTCTTGATCGCATAAAGGAAAAAGGAGTGGATTCCAGTAAAATGGGATGGTTGGTGGGAATCAAGCGGGCGCAATTCCATGTGGAAAGCATCCCCATGGGAACCAAGGTGATGACCCGGTCTGAGAATGTTCATAATTATGATAAACTACGAGAAGTTGCTGCTGTTATCCATATGGATGAAACTGTAATAGGGGAAATTACCCTGCAGCTGTATCAACTGTAAAATGAGTGCAAAAAAGATATGAAAGAAGAGAATAGTAGAGAAGTTGCCATCGTCACAGGAGCTGCCAAGGGAATAGGACGTGCCATTGCCGTAGAACTGGCTGCAAAAGGATATTATATAGTAATTAACTACTTATCTGATAAAGCGGGTGCCGAGCAAACTCTGACCTCAGTTAAAGAGGCCGGCAGTAATGGCGAGATCTATGGTTTTGATGTCCGGGACGGAAATAAAACAGAAGAAGTTGTAGCTGATATTGCAGAAAGACTGGGGAGAATAGATATACTTGTTAATAATGCCGGAATCATAAAAGATGGACTGTTTATGATGATGGATCCGGAAAACTGGCAGGCAGTTGTTGATACCAGTCTTAACGGATTTTATAATATGACACGCCCCGTTATCGAAAAAATGGTAAGGGCCAGAAGCGGTGCGGTTGTTTCTATCTCTTCGACATCGTCCCTTTTGCCTAATCGAGGACAGGCCAATTACTCTGCTGCAAAGGCAGGTCTTAATGCAGCGAGTCGGGTTGTGGCTTCAGAAGTTGCACGTCTAGGCATTCGCGTAAATGTTGTGGCTCCAGGCCTTGTCGAAACGGCTATGATTGCAGATGCTCCCAAAGATCATATAAAAACGCTTATACCCATGGCACGAATTGGTACTCCCGAAGAAGTTGCAAAAGTTGTTGCTTTTCTCTGTTCTCCAGATGCCTCCTATGTGACCGGACAGATTCTGTCAGTAAATGGCGGGATGTGTTGATGAAGCGTTTACTTACTGTTTTGTTATTGTTTGCTTGTGTCTCGATGGCACAGGCACAAAAAAACTCTATTCATGTGGAATCGGTGCAGGCATTTTTTACTCAAGAAAAACAATTGCCCATTCTTGTTCGTCCTATTATTTCCAAAGGCCAGTTTATT
Organism: Desulfocapsa sulfexigens; assembly: GCA_015661935.1. Classification (GTDB taxonomy): domain Bacteria; phylum Desulfobacterota; class Desulfobulbia; order Desulfobulbales; family Desulfocapsaceae; genus Desulfocapsa; species Desulfocapsa sulfexigens_A. The sequence goes on from DQVD01000184.1 coordinate 2,837, forward strand.
TTTAAGGCACCGGGATCACTTCGGTGGGAATATTTTTCTCCAATTCATACAGTTTTACTTATGGATGATGGTAATATCAGTAAATTTGTTGAGCACGATGGGAAGTTTGTGGAAGAGCACGGCATGGGAGTGGATTCCATGCAAATTGTGCTTTCTGAAATCACCGGTTGGCTGGATGGAGATATCACTGATACCCCGACGTTTCAAGTCCAGAACAGGGCTGATAACTTGATCATTCTTACTCCAAAGGATGCCGCACTTGCAAAAATAATCAGCCGTATTGAATTAAAACTGCTCGACCAGTCAGGTCTTATGGAGTCTGTAACATTGTACGAAGGCCCGGGATCTTTAACCCGTATGATATTTTCAGCGGCTGTCTTAAACGAAAAAGAAGGGAAAATTCCGCCGAAGACTTTTAAGAAGCCATGAACGTAA
>DQVD01000363.1 GCA_015661935.1 Desulfocapsa sulfexigens
AAAAAAACCTCATTGATGTGAAGGATCTCACCATGGCCTATGGTGATTTTGTATTGCAGGAAAAGCTCACATTCAGTGTGAAACAGGGTTCTATTTTTACCATTATGGGTGAGTCAGGCTGTGGTAAATCTACCCTTTTACGAATCCTCACAGGACTTAAACGCCCTACTACCGGAACTGTTTTCTATTCTGAGATGAATTTCTGGGAGAGCAGTTCTAAAAAAAGAGTTCAACGGATGCAGCATTGTGGTGTACTATACCAATCCGGTGCCCTTTGGAGTTCAATGACAATTGGAGAGAATATTGCGCTGCCCCTGCAGCAGTTCACAAAACTCTCACAACAGCTCATTCAGGAAATTGTAGATGTGAAGCTGGCACTGGTTGGGCTCAAAGGCTTTGCAGACTACCTCCCTTCAGCAATTAGCGGTGGAATGAGAAAACGGGCAGGCCTGGCCCGCGCCATTGCGCTCGATCCTGACATCCTCTTTTTTGATGAACCATCGGCAGGACTGGATCCCATCAGCTCAAGGATGCTGGATGATCTGATCCTGGAGCTGAGAGACAGTCTGGGCGCCACCATTGTTATCGTTACCCATGAACTACCGTCCATCTTTGCCATCGCTGATGATTCCATCTTTCTTGACACAGAAACACGAACCATGCTTGCCACTGGTAACCCGAAAATGCTGGCTAAAGAAAGTGAAAATATTAAAGTCGAACAATTTCTCAGCCGTTCTTCTTCACTGCCTGAAGAGCATCATCCGCAGAAAGAAAAAAATACATTATGACAAATAAAAAAATCCAACCAGCAATGATCGGCATCTTTGTCGTTTTCTCGGTTTTTCTCTTTATGACTGCAATTGTCATTTTTGGCGGAAATCGTTTTTTTGAAAAGGAAATTCTGGTAATCACCTATTTTGAGGGCTCTCTTCAAGGATTGAGCATTGGAGCACCTGTTACTTATCGTGGAGTTACTGTTGGTCAGGTGAAGGATATCAAAATTCATATAACACCCAACGGAAAGCCAAACCAGAAGCTGATTATTCCTGTTCTAATTTCACTATCTGCCGGGAAAACCTTTATCATCGACACTCCGAATACTGAAAAAGATGACAACATGAATATTTTTTTGGAATCCATGTGTCAGGAAGGCTTAAGAGCCAAACTAAAACTGGTAAGTATTGTAACAGGGAAACGCTATGTTGATCTGGCCTTTTATGAAAACACTACTCCCGTATATAGAGACACGATAGGTAAATATTTTGAAATTCCGACTCTGCCTTCCGAATTGCAACAGATCACCAAAATGATGGAAAACATTGATCTTGACGCACTCTACAAAAAGGTAATGAGCACCTTAAACTCCCTTGAGCAACTCACAAGCGGGCTCGAAAAAACACTCAAAAATGAAAAAAACCAACATCTTATTGATAAACTTACGGCTACGACAGTAAATCTCAATCAGGTTTTGTTACAACTTAATTCCGGGATTCCGCAGGTTCTTACAAAAGTGAACACGGGGCTTGACCAAATCAATGTACTTACTGCCGATGCCGATAAGCTTGTGAACTCTTTTGATAAGCAAATTCAGCCAATAGCCGATAACATTGAGACAACATTAAGTGGTATTAACTCAACTGCCCGTCAGGCAAATGAACTTCTGGTACAGGCAGGATCAGTGCTGAAACCATCTTCTCCCCTTTATCGAAGTCTTAATACAGCCATCAGGCAACTGCAAAAAACAGCTAGTTCAATTGAAAAACTCAGTGACTATGTTCATCGTAATCCCGACACATTAATCTTCGGTCTCCAGAAGACAGGAGAGAATGAAAATGAATAAAAAAAAGCGACTAACTCTTTATTCCATTTTAGTGATTTGTTTGCTGCTGTTTATCTCAGGATGCATGAGACAAAAGCTCCCATTTTTCTATTATACGCTTGAAAGCTCAAATCAGGTAGAAACACCTTCGACAAATTCTCTACCAAATATACTCGTAGGGCCCATTGTAATAGCCTCCTTTCTGGATAAAGGGCAATTGGTCAAACAAAATTCAGCATACGCCATCACCATAGAAGAACAGCACCGATGGGCCGGGAATCTTCAGGAAATGCTGTCCGATGCCCTTATCAATAATCTATCACGTAATCTTGGCACAAATACTATCTATCCTTACTCGGATAATCACGTATTTGAAGGTTTACAACTGGAACTGGCTCTGCTCCATTTTGAAAAAGATTCAAAAGGACAGGCACTGCTCCGGGCACGTTGGAAAATCAGTGATACAAATCAGTCTATTCTCTATGCCAAAACCTCCACCTATACTACTCAACCCGAGAATTCCAATTACAGTTCGCTGGTTCAGGGACTTAGTATTGGATTGTCCAGTCTTTCAGAAGAAATTGCTGACGCCATTCGTGCAGTAGCTTTAGAAATGGAGTAGAACATGAACACAAACAAGCATTAGTGCATTGTAAACCTTAAAGTAGTGCTTGGGGCTCATCCGTCATGCCCGAGTGCTGTTATCGGGCATCCAGGAAGTTCGCTACTCTCTGGATCCCCGATACTACCTCGGGGATGACTTCAATGAGAAGCTTTCAGTGCCTTAGGAAGATTTTTTCATTCGTTCCGGCCCGTCTAGAATAAAGCTTTGAATGAGCCAGATGGTGAACTATCTCAGCGAACGATAAACCAAACCTTTTAAAAACCACTCATGAACAACATCAATTACCGACACATCACTTCCCGCTGTTTCGTTAATGCGCCCTGGTATGAATTAAAAAGCCGTTACCTTGAGTTATTTCTCAGCCATGGTATTCAGCCTGAAATTGGCCTGGAAGGTCTTTGTCTTTATGAAGAGACGGATGAGGAATTTAAAAAAGTTTCGACTATCCTGCGAGATAACAAACTTTCCTGCACACTCCATGCGCCATTCTTTGATCTTGCTCCCGGTGCTCTGGATCCTGAGATCTTGCAAGCCAGTAGAAATAAACTCCGCAAAGCATTTCGCTTAATAGAAATATTTCAGCCGAGATCAATCGTCTGTCACTTGAACTTTGAGGAAAACAAACAGGGCTATAAATTGGATGAATGGAAAAGTTCAGCTCTTGAAACATGGCAGGAACTGACTCGGATCGCGGCAAAGCATAATTGTATACTTATGCTGGAAAACACCTATGAGAACAATCCAAAAGCCCATGAATCTGTTCTCTCAGAATTAAAATCTCCCAATGCACAGTTTTGTCTGGATGTTGGCCACCTTATGAGTTTTGCCAAAACTCCGTGGCAGGATTGGCTCCCCAGACTTTCTCCCTGGCTTGGTCAGCTTCATCTGCATGACAATGATGGAAAAAATGATCAACATCTGGGGCTTGGTCTTGGATCCTTTGACTTTAAAGGCCTTTTTCAATTTCTTGCAACAAACAACCTGCATCCACTTGTCACTCTGGAGCCTCACAGCGAAACTGATTTATGGCAAGCTCTTGAATTTTTAGACGAAACAAAGCTATTGGATCAAATATGATCTGGCAATATATCCATAGTAGTCTGCGCAAAGCTTGACCACTCAAATAAAAGTGGTGTAAGAAAGGGTATTATTGAAACATTAAATGATTCAAATGC
>DQVD01000281.1 GCA_015661935.1 Desulfocapsa sulfexigens
ATCATTCCCGGAAGTGGATGCCAGATGAAAATCAACTGTAGTTGTTTCAGCCGCAGGCTGCTAACTATTCTGTCTTCTGTCTTCTGGCTTCTGGCTCCTGGCTTCTGAGTGTGCCCGCAGGGCATCATGTCCGTGCAGTAAAATGACCACGGTAGTATGGTCATATTTCATCACGTAACATAATGGAGACCATATGCAAACTATATCAAAATCTCGTTTTAAACCTAAAGCCCTTCAGTATTCTCGTGAAATCCAAGAGACCGGACATGAAATAATTATAAGTGATCGTGGAAAACCTGTATTAAAAATAATCCCTTTTAGTGAGAACTCAAAAACGGTTCTGGAGGAATTAAAGAATTCTGTTATTTAATACGACGATCCTCTTGAACCTGTTGCAGAGAATGACTGGGATGTACTCAAATGATTTTATTGAATACACATGTATGGCTCTGGTGGATCAGCCCCCCTGAGACATTATCAAAAAATGCTCTTTCTACAATTAATCAGGCTATTCAAAAAAGTAGTATAATGATTTCATCCATATCCAATGGGAAATAGCACTCCTTGTGGAGAAAGGCAGGCTCAAATTATCCATAGATACCAGAGATTGGGTGCGAAAAACTGAAGGTTTGAATTTTGTCCGTTTTATACCTGTTGAGAATACCATTGCTATTCGTTCGGTATCACTCCAGGGGAATTCCATGCTGCCCCAGTGGATAGGATCATCACAGCACAGCTTTAACCATGGGAATCCCATTAGTTACAAACAATAAGAAAATTCTCAATTATTCTCATGTCCGTTCTATCTGGTAACGTCCCATTTATCAAAAACAAATATCCTCTTCCCTTTCTGTATCCCGACGTATCCCATTGTTCTTATAAGGTTAGTACCCTACTCCAGACGATCCCATCCTATTCCCTTCCATTCCTGACAAGTAATAATAATTCTTGACTATAACCCTCTTTGTGTACACTTTGTAGTTGAAGCATAAAATCAATCCAAATATCCCCGAGTGGAGTTACAGTATAAATGGAAATAAAAGAAACACGTCTTGAAGAACATCTGATTACCCAAGAACCATATTACCTTGCATCCGGAAAGGAGATCGAGATTGCCATATCTGCCCATAGGAATTGCCTGCCGCTATTATTAAAAGGTCCAACCGGTTGCGGAAAGACCAGATTTATGCAATTTTTGGCTTGGAAACTACAACGCCCACTCATCACAGTTTCCTGTCATGATGATCTGTCCACCAGTGATCTTGTTGGCCGCTTTTTAATCAGATCAGGAGAGGCTGTCTGGATGGATGGCCCGTTAACCCTGGCAGTTCGGGCAGGAGCCATTTGCTATCTTGATGAGATAGTGGAGGCGAGGAAAGACACAACAGTTGTTATTCATCCCCTTGCCGATGACAGAAGAGAGCTTCCGGTGGAAAAACTTGGTGAACTCCTGTTGGCTCCTCCTGAATTTATGATAAGTGTTTCATACAATCCAGGATACCAGAGTGTATTAAAAGATCTTAAACCTTCAACACGGCAACGCTTTGTGGCCATTTCCTTTGATTATCCAAATCCTCAGATGGAAGCTGAAATTGTCTGCAAGGAAGGCGGGGTTGACAAAAAACTTGCAGACTCTTTAGTGAAACTTGCTGGAATGACACGGAGCCTTAAAGAATCAGGGCTTACTGAAGGTGCCTCCACGCGACTGCTCATCCAAACGGGACTATTGGTACAGGATGGAATAGATATTCATACAGCCTGCCGGGCAGCGCTTATTGAGCCCTTGAGTGACGCCCCTGAACTCCTTGCAGCTTTACAGGAAATGGTAAGTTCCATTTTCTAAACCATTTATATTTGTCTTATGAAACCAGCCCTTCTCACAGAACGTTTTTACGACCTCGTTGCACCTGATATCCCTAATGAATGGGATGTTGAAGAGGTGCTGGAATCTCTCATTGACGAAAGTGATCATGTGTGCGAAGCCATCTTAGGTCATATTCCAATTATCTGGCCTGTCTCTCACTCCCTCTGTTTTGATTTTCTGCGTCTCTTACCAAAAACATTAGAGCATCTGAATCTTGAGCAAATTCCACGCTGGATTGGAATCACTCTGGATCATTACGAAACAGATGGGTTACGCGCGGCCCAACGTTTTATGCAGGATGATATCGACCAGTATCTCTCTAAATTAAAAGGCTGTGGCGGGCTTAGTCTTGCAAGTATTGAAAAGAAGTTACTTCCATATATTCGTGGTATTGCAAGAAATGATCTGCAAATCGAACAAGCAGGAATCAGCTACACAGACACCACATCTATTTATGTTCCGGAAGAATTGAACTTTTCCCCAAATAATGATGACAACTTTCTCCTCTATAAATATATCCTCACCTTTCAATGGGGATTTATTGCATGCGGAAGTTTTATCAACAAAGCACCTTCAGAATTTACACATATAGAATGTGATAAAGATACATTCTGGCTTCGTTCATTTTTTGCAAGCTTTGAGGAACCACTACTGGCCCGCGATATTTACCATTGTCTGGAATCCATTCGAGTACAAAGCTTTCTGGAACAGGAATTGCCGGGACTTATGCGGGCTGCAGGAAAACACCTGTTCCCACTCATCTCCCTACGCAATAAAAACCATCCACTTTCGACATTACAGCAGGTACTGATTGAAGATAATTTAAAACAGGGCAGCCTCCTTGACCATTACTTAAGCAAAAGAGAGCGCAAACAATATCTTCAGGGGCAAGCCTCAGTATATGATTCTATAAACCTCAGCTCAAAGATGTTTTCCAAATTTCACCAGAAAAACGCAGAGTACATCCCCATTTCGCCACTCCCCTTCCAGGGTATTTTAAAATTACGCGCCGTTGAAACTGCCCGGAAGATCAAGGAACAGAAAATGGGTGAACACTTTGCAGATATGATGGCAGCATATCTCCTCACTCTATCCAGGAAAGAACTTGGCGATCTTCATAAGGAGGATAAGCTGGACAGTGGAAACGAAGGGCTTGCAGAATCAGATATCAGCTTGATCATGGACAGCGAATTTGCACAGACTGCTGACCAGGACAAGGAAGCGCCTATACTCATCACCATAAATAATGAACAACTTGAACTGCCCGCTGAACTTGAAGAGTTCACCAAAAATTTTCTGGATGAATTTGGTCACCTTCCTGCAAATTTTCTTTCAAGTGCCGCTGGAAAAGCCGGACAGGCAATGCTTGAACAGGACGTTCAGGGACAGACCGAAGAATCATCAAAACAAAAAGACACTCTTCTTTATGATGAGTGGGATTATCGAAGGCAGGGGTATCGGAAGAACTGGTGTTCACTTCACTTCAAGGAGTTAACCCCAATTCATTCTCCATTTATCCAAAATACCCTGGATAAATACCATGGCCTCACCATCCGACTGCGCCACCAGTTTGAGATGATGCGCAGCCAGGAACGCTTCGTTAAGCGCCAGCGTGAAGGCGATGATATCGATTTTGATGCTCTCGTTGAATCCATCTCCGACTCTCGGGCGGGAATATCTTCATCAGACCGCCTTTTTATCCGTCTCAAAAGAGACGAACGTGATATTGCAGTTCTTTTTCTGGTAGATATGTCCAATTCCACAGCCGGCTGGGTGAATAATGCTCTAAAAGAATCTCTTGTTCTTATGTCAGAAGCAATGGAAGTACTGGGAGACCGCTACGGTATCTATGGTTTTTCAGGAATGCGCCGTGCGCGTTGTGAATTCTTCCATGTAAAACACCTGAACGAGTCCTATGGCGAACAGGTCAAAGAACGAATCGGTTCCATTGCCCCAAGCGAATATACCAGAATGGGACCTCCCATTCGTCATGCCACCAGTATTTTAAAAGAAGTTGATGCCAAGGTACGTCTTATCATAACTCTCACCGATGGGAAACCTGAAGACTATGATGATTACAAGGGAGAGTATGCCATCGAAGATACCCGCCATGCTCTGCTTGAAGCTAAGACCGTAGATATTCATCCCTTCTGCATCACCATTGACCATCAGGCAAAGGATTACATGCAGCATATGTATGGTCCGGCCAATTATATTTTTATTGATAATGTGCGAAAACTCCCCTTACGAATCCCGGAGATTTACCGGGTTTTGACCAGCTAATGTTTTGATACTATCTGAAACAGAATCTCCTGAAAATGCTGCACTGGTTGCAAGACTTCTACTTAAAGCAATCCAAAAACACTTTCATTGATGGTCAGGAAGTTTCGATTTCAGCCAGTATAGGAATCAGTATTTTTCCGGAAGACGTGACTGATTCTGGTTCTTTTTTTAAACATGCTCATGCGGCCATGTATCATGCTAATGAAAAAATCGCATACTGACCAAAACCATTATTGCCATGGGACATAGTCTGGGGATGGGAATTGTGGCAGAAGGAATTGAGGAAGTTGAGCATTTCAACTTTCTTAAAGAATGTGGTTGTGACGAGTGTCAGGGGTATTATTTTTCTCGACCTGTTCCAGCTGATGACTTTGAACCTTTGCTCAAAAATAAATATATATAATTCAGTTGACAGCTACTCCTGGTCAGATTGATTCTTACCTAATAGTCGGCACAGCCAAACTCCATTCACTGACAAATAACAGAACAAATATTTATATCAGTCACATGTCCTTTGGAGCTCTTTCAAAAGAGGCAAAGATAGCCCTGGCCCGCGGCAGCAAAGTCATGCGGACGGCCATCGGTTC
>DQVD01000020.1 GCA_015661935.1 Desulfocapsa sulfexigens
CAGAAATTTTATAAATTATTTGGCAGCCTTCCTGAGCATGGTATGATAAAAGGAAAAGGCGGCTTGAGAATTTTCCCAAACCGCCTTTTTTTTGTTCAAGATAAAACCAGCTACTCTTTAACTGCAGATAATAGTTTCTGTATGGATGCCTTGGCATCACCAAAGAGCATCATGGTGTTGTCTTTAAAGAAAAGTTCATTCTCAATACCTGCAAAACCAACGTTCATGGAGCGTTTCAGAACCACAACGGTTCGGGATTTGTCAACTTCAAGAATCGGCATGCCATAAATTGGACTGCCTGGATTAGTTTTCGCTGCAGGATTCACAACATCATTGGCACCGATAACCAGCACCACATCAGTGGTTGAAAAATCATCATTGATATCTTCCATAGCATAGAGCTGATCATAGGAAACATCAGCTTCAGCAAGAAGAACATTCATGTGTCCTGGCATACGACCTGCGACCGAATGGATGGCGTAACGAACGTCTACCCCTTCCTCTGCGAGATAATCACCAAGTTCACGGGTAACGTGCTGAGCCTGAGCCGCAGCCATTCCGTATCCCGGGACAATAATCAGAGAGTCTGCATTCTCAAGAGCTATTGCAACATCTTCCACTTCAATACCCTTCATGCTGCCAGCAGGTCCTTCTCCTGCATCGGTTACAGAATCATCAACGGCACCAAAGGCACCAAAGAGGACGTTGGCAAGTGAGCGATTCATGGCATCACACATAATCTTGGTGAGGAAGAGTCCTGAAGCGCCAACGAGAGAACCAACAATAATAAGTGCGTTATTATTCAGAGCAAAACCGGTCATGGAGACCGCAAGACCTGAATAGGAGTTCAGGAGTGATACAATAACCGGCATATCTGCGCCGCCGATTGGAATAACAGCAAGAACACCAAGCCCCAATGCCAAAATAATGATGAGAATGAATGCAAAGGTATTATCAGGGTTCTGGAATACTAAATAGGCAAGAAAGACTGTTAAAACAACGATTCCTGCATTAACAACCTGTTGAAAAGGGTAAGTAATGGGGCGTGTTGAAATAATCCCCTGCAGCTTGGTATAGGCAATGATCGAACCGGTAAAGGTAAGGCCACCTATGATAACGGAGAGGAGCAAGGTGATCATAGTGAAGTTCGCAAATGCTCCGGTATGACCAGTAAACTCAGCCATAGCAACGAGAGCCGAAGCAGCACCGCCACAACCGTTGAATAGTGCAACCATCTCAGGCATAGAGGTCATCTCAACCTTAATAGCAGCATAGCCACCAATGGCAGCACCAATGGCAATGGCTATGATGATCATGGTGTAGCCAAATATGTCCGGGGAGGCCAGCGTGGCGGCAATAGCCACCAGCATGCCAGCCATGGACAGCTTGTTTCCGAATTTGGCCGTGGCCGGAGAACTCAGATTTTTGATACCGAGCATGAACAGTACAGCTGATATCAGATATACAAAATCGATAATATTTTCAGTAGACATAACGTAACTCTATATTGTAGTTGTATTCTTATGCTTATCTTGCTTCCTGATAGTTGTACTATTCTCTTTTCTTCCGCTTCTTTTTCTTAAACATCTGAAGCATTCTGTTCGTTACCATATATCCACCAACCAGGTTAACAGAGGCAAATACAACTGCAAAAAATCCAAGCATGGACTCTGCGTTAATGCTTTCTGGCCTACCGGTGGCAAGCAATGCACCAAGGATGGCAATACCTGAAATGGCATTTGATGCGGACATAAGCGGGGTGTGTAAGGTTTGCGGCACTTTTGAAATAAGCTCGGCCCCTGCAAAGCAGGCCAGTACAAAAATGGTCAAACCGACGATGATTGTTCCTGTATCCATTTTTTTCTCCTTAACCGGCCATGAGTGACTTTGTCAGTTCGTGAATGACATTGCCATCTTTGGTGACCAGTGATCCACTGGTAATTTCATCTTCCATATCCATCTTGAAACCGTTTTCATCACAGAGATGGAAAAGGAATTTTTCAACATTTTTGGAAAACATCTGAGAGGCATGATAGGACATGGTGGAAGGCAGGTTGTCATTGCCGATAATCTGTACACCATGAACAACCGTATTTTCTCCAGGTGTGGTAACTGCGCAGTTACCGCCCATTTCAGCGGCAAGATCCACGATGACCGATCCGGGCTTCATGGATTTAACCTGTTCTTCTGTGATGAGAATAGGGGCTTTTTTTCCGGGGATAAGTGCTGTGGGAATAACCACATCAGATTTTGCAATATGTTTAGAGATCAGTTCCGCCTGTTTCTTCTTGTATTCATCGGACATCTCTTTGGCATATCCGCCGCCACCGGAGCCATCTTCTTTCATGGGTACTTCAACAAATTTGGCACCAACAGAGTTAACCTGTTCCTTCACTTCCGGTCGGACATCAAATGCTTCAACCACACCACCAAGACGCTTGGCAGTGGCACAAGCCATAAGTCCTGCGACACCTGCTCCAATCACGAGTACTTTTACAGGAGCAACTGTTCCGGCAGCTGTCATGAGCATGGGGAAGAATTTATTGATGTTATCTGCGGCAAGCAGCACTGCTTTATAGCCGGAGATTGTGCTCATGGAGGAAAGGACATCCATGGATTGAGCCAGAGTTGTTCGTGGAATGATATCAAGGCCGAATGCGGTGATTTTCTTTTCCTGTAATTTTTTAACGATGTTGTGGCGCAGGGTGGACTGGATGATGGAGATATAGAAAGATCCATCCTTCAGGGCCTCAACTTCTCCCATGGATGGCGGTCGAACTTTAACAATGCAGTCGCTCTGACTGATAAGTTCTGCGGCCGAGGCCACGATGGTGGCTCCTTTATCCGTGTAATCCTGATCACTATGACCGGATGCCAGGCCAGCGCCTGTTTCAATTAAAACGTCGAAGCCATTTTTGCTCAGTCGTTTGATGGAATCCGGAATAATAGCAACCCTGTTTTCGCCCTCTTCAATTTCTTTTAGAACAGCGAGTTTCATGATGGGCCCTCTCTATGAAAAGTATAATAAAATAGTGTTGCTCTACCTGTTTCTCAGGTAGTGCAGCTTAAGAACGGGGACGAAATAACTTCCCCATCTATGCAATCTCAGCTTCAGATCAATTAAATATAACCTGACCCTGTTCAGGAAGTAAGGCGGTTCACTGGATAAGTGCCTTGTCAGAAAATTTCTTTGAAA
>DQVD01000292.1 GCA_015661935.1 Desulfocapsa sulfexigens
AACTGTGAATGATTGGAAGTCCCCCCAGGCGCGTTCATATTGGCCTACGTAGGGGATGCAGTTATACATGAGCAGGTCAATATGGATGAGAATGGGTGCTAGCCGAAATTTTACAGTTGATCTTTACTGCTTCAATGCTAGAATAGTTACAATGTTTTATCTGCTCCACAAAACCCAAAACCGCAACGGTAGAAACACAATAATACCATAACATTATTGCAATCTATCCTGCTTTAATTTGAATTCTGACCTAGGAGCTCTCATGTTACCTGATGTCATAGAAACTGCCCTCACCTTTGATGATCTGCTTCTCTGTCCTGCAGCATCACAGGTTCTTCCCAACGAAGTATCACTTACCACCAGGCTCACCCAATCCCTCAACCTCAATGCACCACTGGTCAGTGCTGCCATGGACTCCGTTACCGAGCACCCTACAGCCATTGCCATAGCACGCGAAGGAGGGCTTGGTATTATCCATAAAAATATGTCCATCGATGAACAGGCCAAAGAGGTAGAGCGGGTTAAAAAATCTGAATCCGGAATGATTATTGACCCGATCACCGTAAAAGAGACCAATTCTGTTGGTGAAGTGGAAAAAATCATGGCCAAATACAAGATCTCCGGGCTGCCTGTTTTACGGGACGGAAAACTTGTGGGAATTGTCACCAATCGTGATCTTCGTTTTGTTTCCGATGAAGATTTACGGGTTGGCGATGTCATGACTTCCAAAAATCTGGTAACAGCTAAAGTTGGAATCGACCTGAAACATTCTAAAGCCCTGCTCCATGAACATCGTATTGAAAAACTTCTTGTTGTAGATGATGACGGCAACCTGAGTGGTCTTATCACCATCAAGGATCTGGAAAAAATTAAAAAATATCCCCTCGCTGCCAAAGATGATCTAGGCAGACTCCTTGTGGGAGCGGCACTTGGTGTTGGAAAAGATATTGAAGCCAATGCTCAGCTGCTGATTGATGCCGGGGTTGATGTGGTGGTGGTTGATTCTGCACACGGGCACTCTGAAGGCGTCCTTCGGGCCGTAACTAAAATTAGAGGTACTTTTCCTGATCTTCAAATCATAGCCGGTAATGTGGCCACCGGAGAAGGAACTGAGGCATTGATCAAAGCAGGTGCCTCCTGTGTAAAAGTCGGTGTTGGCCCGGGATCCATCTGTACAACCCGTATTGTTGCAGGTGTTGGTGTGCCACAGATGACAGCCATTCAAAAAGCAGTGGCAGTAGCCTCCAAATATGATATTCCCATTATCTCCGATGGTGGAATCAAGCATTCAGGAGAGCTCGCCAAGGCCATTGGCGCCGGTGCCCATGCTATCATGATCGGCTCTCTCTTTGCTGGAACTGACGAAACACCCGGTGAAACATTTCTTTACCAGGGCCGAACATATAAAGGATATCGCGGCATGGGATCTTTAGGTGCAATGCGTAAAGGCTCATCGGATCGCTACTTTCAATCCGAGGTTTCCAGCCAGTCAAAACTGGTGCCTGAAGGTATTGAAGGAAAAGTTCCCTATCGCGGACCTCTCACCAATGTTATTTACCAGCTCCTTGGTGGATTACGATCCGGCATGGGCTATGTGGGAGCTGCAACCATTGAAGAATTACGGGAAAAGGCCAAATTTGTCAGAATTTCCCCATCAGGCTTACGTGAATCCCATGTTCATGATGTGATTATAACCAAGGAAGCACCAAACTACCGAACAGCATAAAGAAGATATATTATGAACCTGCATGACGAAAAAATTCTGATCCTTGATTTTGGCTCCCAAACCACCCAGCTTATCGCCAGACGTATCCGTGAGCAAAAGGTTTATTGCGAGATCCACCCATACTCCACACCCCTTGAAACCATCAAGGCAATGCAGCCAGCAGGAATCATCCTGTCAGGCGGCCCACGCTCTGTCTATGATTTGGATGCGCCTCTTTCAGATCCGGCTATTTTTGATCTTGATCTGCCAATCCTTGGAATCTGCTACGGGGCTCAGCTTATGATACAGCAGTTGGGAGGCAAAGTTGAAAAAACCGACAAAAGGGAATTTGGTAAAGCCAACCTTACAGTCCAATTTACCGAAGGAATCTTTGCAGGACTTGAACCAGGAATCTCCCGGCATCAGGTATGGATGAGTCATGGAGACCGAATCGAACTGGTACCCGATGGATTTGAGACTACAGCAGTTAGCGATCATTCTCCATATGCAGCATTGCGCCACACTTCAAACCCCTTTATAGCCGTACAGTTTCACCCTGAAGTTGTTCATACTCTCATTGGCACAGACATTCTTCGTAACTTTATTTTCGGCATCTGCAAATGCAGTCCCAACTGGACAATGGCCTCTTTTATCGAGGCCACGGTAAACGCTATCCAGAACCAGGTTGGTGAGAACAAGGTTATTTGCGCCCTGTCGGGCGGTGTTGACTCTTCAGTTACAGCAGCTCTGATCCACAAAGCCATTGGTGATCAACTCACCTGTATCTATGTTGATAACGGACTCATGCGTATCGGTGAAAGCGAATCCATCCTTCGTTTCTTTCGTGAGAAAAGCCATCTGAAAGTCATTGCAGTGGATGCTGTAGAGTTCTTTTTAAGTGAGCTTGATGGTATCCTTGATCCGGAAATCAAACGAAAACGAATCGGCCTCGGTTTTATAAAAATATTTGAAGAAGAAGCGGCAAAACTTGGCGAAGTGGGCTTTCTCGCCCAGGGAACACTGTACCCGGATGTGATTGAATCTGTATCATTTATGGGTGAAGCCCCAATCAAATCCCATCATAATGTGGGTGGTCTGCCGGAAATCATGAAGCTTGATCTTATCGAGCCCCTTCGTGAACTCTTTAAAGACGAAGTACGCTTACTGGGACTTGAGCTCGGACTACCGGAAGAAGCCATTTACCGCCAGCCATTCCCCGGACCCGGCCTGGGAATCAGGATCATGGGTGAAGTAAACAAAGAACGTCTGAACATTGTTCGTCAGGCCGATGTTATTGTGCTTGAAGAAATGAAAAAGAGTGGCTGGTACAGAAAAGTATGGCAATCTTTTGCGGTACTCCTTCCCATCCAGACCGTTGGTGTTATGGGGGATGGCCGTACCTATGAAAATGTTATTGCACTCCGCTCTGTCGATTCCAAAGATGCCATGACAGCAGACTGGTCAAAAATCCCCTATGAGCTTTTAGGCATTATCTCCGGAAGAATTATTAACGAAGTCCGTGGTGTAAACAGGGTGGTTTATGATATTTCCTCAAAACCACCTGCTACCATTGAATGGGAATAACATAAGTTAGCGGTTTTCGATTTTGGGTTTTCGGTAAAAATTTAACAACACCATATTCTCCGAGGTCTGTTTGTAATGCAATCGAACACTCTTTACATTGCTTCCCTTGAACTTGAAGCCGGAAAACTTGTTGTAACCATGGGCTTTATGGAACTTCTCACCCGTTCCATGGGAAACGTCGGCTTCTTTCGACCTGTTATTGATACGGACAGGGCGGTTGATCCTGATATTGATCTCATCCGCGGACGCTACTGCCCTTCAATGACCTATGAAGAGAGCTATGGCTTTGAAGCATCAGAAGTCAAAACCTTTGTAGCCGAAGGCCGAATCAATTTCTTTCTTGAAGAACTGATCAAAAGACTCAACAACCTCAAAGAACGCTATGATTTCGTACTCTGCCAGGGGTTGAACTCCACATCCTTTCTCTCCGCCTTTGATCAGGACATCAACATGGAAATAGCCAAAAACCTTGGCTGCCCGTTTATTGGTGTTCTCAACGGCGTTAATCAGACCCCCCGCGACATTGCCAAAGAAATAAAAATCACTGAAGATGCCATTACAGAATCTGGTTGTGCTCACTTTGCCACCTTTGTAAACCGCATGGCTGCAGATACGTTGGGGGTTTTAGAAGTGGAACTCGATGACCCGGACGAATCCTCTGGAGCACCGGTATTTCTTCTGCCTGAGAATGAAGAGCTGGACAAACCATCCCTTGCTGATATCAGTGAAGCGCTAGGCTGTGAGAATGTACTGGGCCGCGATGAAGGTATGAATCGTATCGTCAAGCAATTCAAGATTGCAGCCATGACCATGGAGCATTTCCTCACCCATGTTGAAGATGGTGACCTGATTATTGTGCCCGGGGATCGCGAGGATATTATTCTCGCATCTCTTTCCACACTTCTCTCTGCCAACTATCCAAATGTTGCCGGCATCCTGCTTTCGGGAGGTTTTCTTCCGGGTGCAAATACCATGCGCCTGCTCAGCGGGCGTGAACAGACCCTTCCCCTGCTCAGCGTAAAGAGTGACACGTATACTACTACCAGTAATGTTGCCGCAGTGCCTGCCCTTATAAATCCAGGTGATGAACGAAAAATTGCACTGGCACTTGGCCTTTTTGAAACCCATGTTGATGATGAACGAATCCGCAAAATGGCGGAACTCACCAGCACACCGGACACTGTAACTCCTGTAATGTTTGAATATGGTCTCTTTGAACGGGCACGTTCGTCAAAGAAACATATTGTTCTACCCGAATCCAGTGACGAACGAATCCTGCGTGCAACAGAGATCCTGCTCAGACGAAATGTGGTGGATATCACCCTGCTTGGCAAGCCGGAAGAGATCAAAGCACATGCAGCATCTCTTGGGCTTGATATCAGTGGTGCCGTAATTATTGATCCTTCAAACCCGAAACTCACTGAAAATTTTGTCCAGACCTTTTACGAGTTACGAAAACACAAAAACATGACAACCGATGGTGCCCATGATGCCATGAGCAACTTCTCCTGCTTCGGAACCATGATGGTTTATGAAGGTATGGCAGATGGAATGGTTTCAGGTGCAATTCACACCACAGCCGATACCATTCGCCCGGCACTGCAAATTATCAGGACCATCCCTGGAATATCCGTTATCTCTTCAGTTTTCCTCATGTGTCTGGACACCAAAGTGCTCATCTATGGCGACTGCGCGGTAAACCCTGATCCCAACGCTGCACAATTGGCTGAAATCGCAATATCCTCAGCAGATACTGCAGCAACCTTTGGAATTGACCCCAAGGTGGCCATGCTCTCCTATTCCACCGGAGCTTCCGGGAAAGGTGCAGATGTGGAAAAGGTTCGTGAAGCCACAGCACTTGCAAGAGAAAAACGACCGGATCTTCTTATTGAAGGCCCCATTCAGTACGATGCCGCCATTGACCCTGCCGTGGCCAGAACCAAAATGCCGGACAGTAAGGTTGCCGGATGCGCCACAGTTTTTATCTTCCCGGATCTTAACACCGGAAACAATACCTACAAAGCTGTGCAGCGATCTTCAGGTGCAGTTGCAATCGGGCCTGTCTTACAGGGTTTGAAAAAACCGGTAAATGATCTCAGCCGTGGCTGTCTGGTTCCGGATATTATCAATACCGTTGCCATTACTGCAATCCAGGCACAATCTGTTCAACAGTGACACAAGAACCCCACCAAAAAACAACTGCTTTTATTCAACATTGAAACATATTGGGTTTCTGCCTACTGGATTACAATTGCTATCCAGAGGGTACAAATTTGCTGATTAAAGGATAATATACTAACGCTGGATACCCGCAACCCAACTTTATTTCGAGGTGCAACAGAAATATTGCTATAATTATATTCATCGGATAAATGCCGGATATGTAAC
>DQVD01000258.1 GCA_015661935.1 Desulfocapsa sulfexigens
CCAACATCACCAACAGTAAGTCCTAACGGATCAGGAACAGTGGTTGCAAGATCGGATAAATTAGCAGGAATGGTTGCAAAAGAAGCTCCAATTGCTCCCCAGAATCCCGCTTCTTCAGGCTCGGCACCTGCTCCAGCAGCAACTGAACTGTCCATAGTGCCATAAAGCGAGTTTAAGGTTCCAACCACAGCCTCTTTTGCAAAGATACCGGTAAAAATCCCAACAGTAGCAGGCCAGTTGTCATCAGTAATTCCTAAAGGATAGAGCGCAGGAGTGATCACTTTACTCATGGAAGAAAGAGCCGAATTTTCAGTATCTTCATTCCCAAAAGTCCCGTCAGTTCCTAAAGAGTTAAAAAATGCGAGTACCATGATAACTGGAATCAACACGCGACCTGCTTTCACAATAAAGGTAACAAGTTGTTCGCAGGTCCTGAGCAGTACGGACTTAACAGTGGGAAGATGATAAGGAGGAAGCTCCATAACAAATGGAATAATATCACCTTTAAGCAGGGTATTTTTCAAAATAAGGCCGGTAAGAACTGCAAATGCAATACCGATCAAATACAACAGGAACACCAGATTTTGCCCGCCTGTAGGGAAAAACGCCGCTGCAAAAAGTATATAAACAGGCAACCTTGCACCACAGGACATAAAGGGGTTCATCATGACGGTAAGGGTTCTATCCCGCTCATTTTCGAGAGTCCTGGTTGCCATAATAGCAGGAACATTACAACCAAAACCAACGAGCATTGAAATAAATGATTTTCCAGGCAGACCGATAACACGCATGGCACGATCCATAACAAAGGCAGCGCGAGCCATGTATCCTGAATCTTCAAGAAAAGAGAGGAACAAAAACATGAAACCAATTGGTGGAATGAAGGTGGCCATGGTTTGAATACCACCGCCAATACCATCAGCAAGAAGCGTTTTCACTAAAACAGGAACACCGAGGGAAGTAAGAATAGAACCAAATCCATCCACAAAAATAGTGCCTGCAAACTGGTCAAAAAAGTCGATGAATGCGCCACCAAGATTGATGGTGAACATAAACATCAGATACATGGCTGCAAGAAAAATCGGTATACCATAGGCGCGACTAAGGACAACCTTGTCTATTTTATCAGACATGGAGGCCTTCACCTCGCCCTTTTTTCGTACTGTATCTTTTGTGATAGTACTGATTAAACCATAGTGAGCAGAAGCAATAAGGATATCCGCATCATCATCCAGTTTCTTCTCTATTTCCTGCTGTAGAAGTTCTGTTTTTCTGAGAGCTTCCTGACTTACTGCACCCAGAATCTGATCATCATCTTCAAGGAGTCTGATTGTTATCCACGCAGGGTCCCAGTTTTTTGCAGCTGCGACAGTCTCAACAAGATAAAGAAGTTCAGCGGCTGCTTCCTGAATTTCAGTGGGATAATCAACTCTTGTCTCTGAAGCATTTCCTTCATATGCAGCGACATTAATGGCTTCTTTGAGTTCTTCTACTCCTTGATTCTTCGCAAGAACCATGGGTACAACAGGACAGCCCAGTTTTTCTGAGAGTGCTTCAACATCAATTTCAATCTGCCGATCTTTGGCGATATCCATCATATTCAAAGCAACAAGCAGAGGAACACGCATTTCCAAAAGCTGAGTTGTCAAATATAAATTACGCTCAATATTTGAACCATCTACGATATTAACAATAAGATCAGCCTCACCCGAAAGCACATAATCTCTGGCCACTTCTTCATCAACTGAAGCTGCTGAAAGAGAATAAATACCCGGTGTATCAACAACTTCTATTTCATAACGGCCATGTTTGTACGAACCAAAATTTCTGTCAACTGTAACCCCGGGCCAGTTTCCCGCTCGCTGCTTGGCACCGGTAAGAGCATTAAACAGCGTGGTTTTCCCACAGTTTGGATTTCCGACAACACCAACTGTAAAATCAGCCACCTCAAACTTCCTCCACGGCAACAATTGCCGCTTCGTCTTTACGTAAACTTAAGTTATAGCCCCTGATTTTAATCTCAACAGGATCACCCATTGGAGCCACCCGGCTTACCGTAAATTCAGTTCCTTTAATCAGACCCATTGCCAATAATTTCTTACGATATTCCTTCTTTCCCTTTCCAAAACCAGCTATCCTGCCAGTCGTCCCAACACTAATATCTACAAGTGTCCTTTCCACCCCTTACTCCTTTGAAACGTTTATTTTTTGTGCCATACCACCACCAAGCATGAAGCGATTGCCATCTTTGGCAACCAGAACTGCTCCCTTTTCACGGTTTTGTACTATTTCTATGGTGTCGTCTACCTGAAGCCCAATGCTCAATAAACGTTCTTTCATTTTTCCACCGCCACGAATCATACGAATGCGAACAATTTCACCCGAACCTGCAAGAGCGAGTGGAAAAGATGGCCCTTTGTTTTCTTGTTGCACTTGCTGCTTCCCAAGACCCATTCAGATGCTCCTTTAATGTGATAACTTTTAGAAATCGCCAAGCGGTAGACTCGTTAAAATCAAACTTTCTCTAAGAAGTTTTTCTTAGGGTTAACTAATTTTTAGAACTATTTACCTTAATGGCGATTTCGAGTCAAGAGTTATTTTAGGTTGGCCGAATTATATGCCTTTACCGTACTTATTCCGTCAAATAAAATATAATCG
>DQVD01000248.1 GCA_015661935.1 Desulfocapsa sulfexigens
ACAGGGATTGCCTTGACTAAATTCCATACGAATATCTTTTTGAGGTGTAGGGCAATTAAAAAGTAATAAAGCGGGATCCCCGCAACCCAAAGATAACGTTACAGAAAAAAGTTATCAGCAACTGACACTGGTACCAAATAACGATTTTCTTGTTTTTTTTATGACAGACTTTCAGGAGCATGATACTGACCTGACTGCCGGTCATATGGTATTCCTGGCAGTCAGATCAAATACTGTTACATGGCAACAATTGGTAGATATTCGGGATCCCATCGCATTTTCCTCAGCAACTTAGCCATACGAGCCTCATCTCCGTCATGCTGGAAAGTAGAGAAAACACATGGCCTGCTAACTCCACTTGTCACTGCAGACATGGCAACAGCCAGAGCCACTTTTCCGCTCACCTCTTTTAAAGTTTTCACAGGCGGTACCAGGCAGCCTTCCTCCATTTCTGCTTTTGATACACAGGAGGAAACAGCATGTGCAGCAGCTGTAAAAAACTGAGGTAACACTTCCCTTGCACCGGATCCGAGTACACCAAGCCCCACACCAGGAAATACAAAAACATTATTACACTGCCCGATGCTGTAGGTCACTCCGTTATGCGTTACAGGATCAAACGGACTCCCTGTTGCCACCAGTGCCTTACCATCTGTCCATTTATAAATATCCTCGGGTAAAGCCTCGGTTATTGAGGTGGGATTGGAAAGTGGCATGATTACAGGACGATCAGTATTTGCCAGGACTGCCTCAACCACTTCTTTAGTAAAACATCCTCCCTGCCCTGAGGTCCCTATAAGAACAGTAGCCCCTGCTTCTTTCACAGCTTCGGTTAGAGATAATTTAGATGGATCCTTGAGCCAGGTAAACTTCTCTTTATCCTTTGCAAATTTATATTTATATTCCTCTAAATCACGATCACTGGTAACAACACCTCTTGAGTCGAGGGTGAAAATCCTATCCTTTGCTTCCTGCTCAGTAAGTCCTGCTTCAACAAGTGCAACACCAATTTGTTCTGCTACTCCAACACCTCCTGCCCCTGCTCCATGAACCAGAAAAACCTGATCTTCCAACTTTTCAAGCTTGATACGCATGGCTGTCAAAATAGCTGCCAAAGTAACAGCTCCTGTCCCTTGAATATCATCATTAAATGATATTAAATCATGGAGATATGAATCACGAATTGCAAAGGCATTCTGCTTGGAGAAATCTTCCCACTGACACAAAGCATTTGGAAAGACATTTCTAAATGCATGGGCAAATCTGCCAATAAACTCAAGATATTCATCACCTTTCAAGCGATGATGACGCCAACCGAGATATTCATTATCTGCAAGCAATGCTTCGTTATTGGTTCCAACATCCAGTGAAATTGGAAGACAATGCCAGGGTGCGACACCAGCTCCCTGCGTGTAAAGCATAAGCTTACCAAGGCAAATAGCGATCCCCCCTGCCCCCTGATCTCCAATCCCAAGAATTCCCTGATTATCAGTAACTACAGCCACTCTGATATCACGATGAATATACCTGCGCAGGATATTCTCAGCCTGGTCAATATTACCCGGGTAGAAATGAAGGCCATTAGCCTGGCGAAACATGGATGAATACTGCTGAACAGCAAGTCCAACGGTGGGGGTGTAAATAATCCCCATCAGATTTTCAATATCACTCCTGATGAGAGCATGGGCAAGCGTCACATTTCGATCAAAAAGAGATCGTAAATAGATAAATTTTTCTATTGGTTTTTCTTTGGAATTTACTTTAATAAGGGAATTCTCCACCTGATGCTCCATACTTCTGACAGCAGGAGGTAGAGCAGCTTCAAGACCTAATCGTTTACGTTCAGCAAGGCTAAAGGCTGTTCCCTTATTTACAAAGCTGATGTTATTAACACTGGAACCACTAGCATACACAAGTATTTCTCTGGTGTTACCATACTCATCAAACTTAAAACCATATTGATTCTCAGACATTTCCTCGCTCCCGGGCATTTCGCCTACCATTGGGAAATTGACTTTTGACCTGCAATCCTCCATAATGTGCCACCATGACACACTGGAAAAAAATTCTACAGAACTCGGTGAACAGCCCTGCCGAACTTACACGCCATTTTGATTTTGACAATACTGCATTAGAAGCTACTTGTGCAAGCTTTCCAATGCGAATCAATCCTTATTATTTAGGGCTTATTCAATCGGTAAATGACCCTCTTTGGAAACAGGCTGTTCCGGATCCTATGGAGCTCAATGATTCCATATGCATACCTGACCCGCTTGCTGAAGAACACTTAAGTTCGGTTCCCAATCTGGTTCACAAATACCCTGACAGAGTTCTTTTTCTGGTGGCAAGCGAATGTGCCATGTATTGCAGATTCTGCACCAGAAAACGTAAAGTAGGAACCCCCTTAATGCTCATTACTGAGGAATCAATTGAGGCCGGTATTCAATATATCAGAGAACATAAGAAAATACGGGAAGTTCTCATTTCAGGTGGCGATCCACTCATGCTGTCAGACAAAAAACTCGATTCTTTGCTCACACGCCTTCGAGCAATCCCCACCGTTGAAGTTATTCGGATCGGAACCCGAATCCCCTGCACCCTGCCCATGCGTGTGACAAAAGAACTTGCCGGAATGCTAAAAAAACACCACCCGCTTTACATTAACACCCACTTCAACCACCCTAGAGAACTCACAACCGAAGCGACAAAGGCCTGTGAGCTCCTGGCAAACGCAGGCATTCCCCTGGGCTGTCAAACTGTTCTTCTCAAAGGGGTAAATGATGATCCGGTAATCCTTAAAGAACTCTTTCTAGGCCTGCTCCGTATGCGGGTTAAACCTTACTATCTGTTCCAGGGCGATCTCACAAGAGGAACAAATCACTTCCGCACCCACACCCAAAACGGAATCAAAATCATGCGGCAACTTATTGGAAGTATATCAGGAATGGCAATACCAACCTTTGCACTTGATGCCCCTGGTGGAAAAGGTAAAATTCCACTTACTCCCGATTATATTCTAAGCAGCAACAGAGAACTTTCCTTCCATAATTACTGCGGCGAACTCTGTTCATATCCTGAAAATGGTGACCCCATTTAAAGATTCTTAAAATTCGACCAACATATTTTTCATTTGATTCAATCACAAAGTTAATAGTTTTTTTTGGGGGGGCATCTACAACCTTTTTCCGTAGACCTACCAAAAAAGAAACACCACATGGTAGAACCTAACAAGGCTAACCGTTCACCAGACATCAAAATTTGC
>DQVD01000252.1 GCA_015661935.1 Desulfocapsa sulfexigens
AATAATCTTATTCCGATATATCCTGACGTTATGGAATTAAAGATTCTGAATCAAATTGTAAATAAGAAACTGGGGAGAAAAGTACTCCTACTTCCAGTTACAAATCATCTTAAACACGCAGTTATTTACAGAAAATATGGTGAATACCATACAGCTCTTGACCTATGCAGGAAATTTCTTGTTCAATATCCGGAATCACTTCGTGCACGAGTTATGCGTGCAAAATTACAAGAAGACATTGGGGATGATTTTACTCCCCTTGCATTTTTCAAAAAACTGGCGCTGGAGTATCCCGATGAAGAACATTTTAAACAATACATATTAAAACAAGAGTTTAAGAATGCCAAATTTCGTAATCTGATAGAAGAACTCGCTCCTGAGTGGAAATCTGTACAAAGTGCTGAGAGTACGATAAGTGTGCGTAAAGTAGTGCCGGAAATAAAGTCTCTACCAATTAATCAAAGACTGTTACTCGCAAGGGCTTTTTGGGCAGACAACAGAAGGGAAGATGCATTGCTATTATACCGTTCTCTGCTTATTCCTGCTGTTGACCATGAGTTCTCCGAGCTACTTATTGCAAACAACATTGAGTTACATTTACCTCCGCCTAAAAAAACCTTCTTAAATACCATAACTTTTACTAATCCTGCAGAGCCCGATAGGCTCGAAGTTGTTATGAGTCCCGAATTTACAGGGCATAATTTAAATCATCCTGTTGTCCAAATTGCTTCAGAACTCTATGCCAATTATCGATGGCAACAAATAATAACTGGTGAGCTATCGGTCAGACAGGCCATGGTAGACGGGAATTACTATCAGGCCATGAAGGAATATCAAAAGATTCTTAGACCTGATTCTTCACCGGAAAGTTTATATGATCTTGCCGGCATATATAGTCGCCTCGGGTTTTCTGGAAAAGAAGCCGCCCTTTATAAAATCATTAAAAAAGAAAGCCCGGGGTACCCCAATCTTGATGAAGCTATTCAGCGTAACAGTCTTAAACGAAAGGCTCGAATTATGCCTCTTTACGAGTTTGATAAAAAAGATGGGAGAGATGGATATTTTGATATCAAAGAAAAGGCCGGAGGATTGCAAGCCATGTTCTTTCCGACTCTTGAACATGAATTTCTGCTTGATGTCAGACGTATCCACAATGAATCCATTGAACTCGATGACAGCTTTTGGAGAAATCGTATTGAAACTGAAATGAAGTGGAGCCCCATCTATGACCTTGATTTTCTTTTATCGGTTGGCTTTGACCATACTGATAATGACAATTATGAAAATACAATACCTTATAGTTTCCTGGTGAATGGCAGGTTGGGAGATATGGCCTCCGGTTACTTTGGTTTGTCTCAAGATGTTGTTGATGATACTCTTGAATCATTAAAAAATGGAATTTACAAAAAAGAGTATGGGGCAGGTATGAAATTAGACCTTCTTCCACGTCTATTTGGTGGTGGAGAGTATCTCTTCACTGAATATTCCGATGGAAATCATCAAAACAGATATGAATTCTGGACTTCATATATCTTAGCCAGTGAGCCCACATTACTCCAATTGAGATATGGATATGAATACTCCCATAATGATGAAGGAAATAAGAAACGTGATTACTCGTTTGACTCCGGTTTTGATCCCGATGATCATCCCTATTGGAGTCCCAATGAATACTGGCAGCATCTAATTACGATTTCTTTTGAGCATCAGTTGGCAGAAAATGTACTGGGTCGTGGGGCGCCCAGCTATTACACACTTGAATATTCATTCGGATATGAAATTGGCAGCTATGATAATCATGAGTTCAAAGCAGAGATTTTCCTTGAAATGAGTCGTCATTTTCTATTAAATAGCGGTTTCGAAATTATTCACGGAGCAAATGTTGAGGAAACTTCTGTTTTATGTTCCTTAATCTATCGCTGGTAAAAAAAAGACTCAAATACACTCCTGTGAGGCGTATGCTTTTCAGGTTTTGTTTTTATATCTGGAGGAAGTAATGGTTGAGCGCGTACCAATGTCAAAGACAGGACATCTTAAATTAAAAGAAGAACTAAGTAACCTTGAACGTGTGGAGAGGCACGATGTTGTAAAAGCTATAGAAATTGCACGAGAACACGGTGACCTTAAAGAAAATGCTGAGTATCATGCAGCCAAAGAACGTCAGGGCATGATAGAAGGCCGTATCATGGATTTGAAAGATAAACTTGGCAGAGCTGAAGTTATTGATTGCGTAAATGTTGATTGTTCGAGAGCTGTTTTTGGTACGGTAGTTGAATTACTTGATATGGATACAGACGAGGAAGTTTCGTATCAGTTGTTAGGGCCTGATGAGGCAGATGTTAAAAAAGGCTCAATATCTGTGTTCTCACCACTTGGAAAAAGTATTCTTGGAAAGGAAGTGGGGGATGATGTTGTCACAAATACTCCAGGTGGGACAAGGGAGTTTGAAGTTATCGCTATTTCAGCATCGACTTTTAATTAATGGCGTATACAATAATTAGAGTGATTCGCGAATGAATTGATACTCGCCCCCATACTCGTGACATCCGCTCTGCGGTGTTACGTATCTTTGTGCGCTCTGCGCATACTGGCTTTGCATTTGCAGGGCGCAGAGCGCCACGATACACGTGACACCGTAGAGCGGTATAACAGGAAACTGAGAAAACACGCGAATCAAGTATCTATTCATCTGTTACGAGCTATAAGTAAAGGGTGTCGAAAATGTTGTATATAACAGTAAGAAATCATTAACATTATACTGATAAATCCAAAGCGGCCACTCTTTGTATTTTCAAATAGTTATATACACAACCTTTTCACACCCTTAAGTAGGGTAGGCTTGGTTTTGAAAGAAAACTAATAGG
>DQVD01000381.1 GCA_015661935.1 Desulfocapsa sulfexigens
AACGATCATTTTAGCTTTCGCAATGATTAGTAACAGCGTAGAAAGAGATAGTAAATGAGTTTTCTCTACTAATATGTAAAGCTGTTTCTTGACAAATGGTAGAGACAGTCATAGACTGCGCTGGTTTTACAATGATTTGAGAATGAGGCACACTACCCCCTGTGTCTTGTTTAGTAAATGGAGAAGGTGTGAAATTAGAATGTGAAAAGTTTAAAGAATTCATGGAGTCTGAAGAGGCTGAGTGTCGTCATCCAGATGATTATTGTCAGATCAGAACTTCCTGTATGATTAACTATATTGGAAAAGAACGGAAAAGAGAACAGGCCCAAGAAAAAAGAAAGCTGCTCAGGAATAAACGTAATGATTGAATTAGATTTTGCAAAAGATAGTGATGGACTCTTGCCTGCAATTGTTCAGGATGCTAAAAGTGGAGAAGTATTAATGCTTGCCTATATTAACAAGGAGTCCTGGGAAAAAACTTTGGCTACCGGCAAGGCTCATTACTGGAGCAGGTCACGACAGAAACTGTGGCTCAAGGGGGAATCATCCGGGCATATACAAAAAATTCGTGAAATTTTGATCGATTGTGATCAGGATACTGTTGTTTTTAAGGTGGAACAGCTAGGTGGTGCCGCTTGTCATAAAGGGTACTGTTCCTGTTTTTTTCGAAGAGTGGTAAGTGGTGAAGTTGAAATCGTTGGAGAAAGAGTATTTGATCCAGCTGTGGTGTACGGGAACAATTAAAATAATAAAAGAAATATTCGATCATAATTGAATTGAATGAGATTTTGGAGAATAATATGAATGAACTTAAACTCGGTCTGCCCAAGGGAAGTCTTGAAAAAGCTACCATTGAACTTTTTGAAAAAGCAGGCTGGCTGATTAAACCGAAATCCAGAAATTATTTTCCAGAGATCGATGATCCGGAACTTGCCTGTTCAATTTGTCGTCCTCAGGAGATGTCCCGTTATGTAGAGTCAGGAATGCTGGATGCCGGAATCACAGGCAAAGACTGGACAAGAGAAAATCAGTCTGAAGCAATACTTGTCACTGAACTGGTGTATTCTAAAGTGAGTAGAAAACCCACTCGCTGGGTAATTGCTGTGAAAGGGGATTCTGATATCACCTGCATTGAAGATCTTGAAGGTAAAAAAATATCAACAGAGCTTGTGAATGTGAGTAAAAGCTTTTTCGCTGATAAGAAAATAAATGTTGATATAGAATTTTCATGGGGTGCAACTGAGGCCAAAGTAGTTTCCGGACTCGTTGATGCCATCGTGGAAGTTACTGAAACAGAGAGTACAATTAGAGCCCATGGTTTGCGGATTATTTATGAATTGATGGAATCCAATACACAATTTATTGCCAATAAAGATGCCTGGAATGATCCTTGGAAACGTGAAAAAATTGAAAATATAGCTCTCATGCTTCAAGGATCTTTAAAGGCTGAACGTATTGTAGGCCTAAAAATGAACGTCCCGGAGGACAAACTAAAGCAGGTTATTAATCTGCTGCCAAGTTTGAATGCACCCACAGTGGCGAACCTTTATGATACGAAATGGTTTTCTGTTGAGACAGTTGTTTCTTCAGATATTGTCCGCGATCTTATTCCTTCACTTACTAGAGGTGGAGCAGAAGGAATCATAGAGTATCACCTCAGCAAGGTTATATGAAGTTTGTAGATATTAAATTTTTACTGAGCGTTCATAAACTGGTTCAGCTTCCTGATCCCACTCTTCCGGAAATCGTCTTTGCCGGCCGATCCAACGTTGGCAAATCTTCCCTCATTAATACTCTTGTCGGAAGGAAGGGATTGGTAAAGGTGAGTGGACGACCTGGTAAAACACAGGGGCTCAATTTTTTTCAACTTGGCGAAGACGCGTATCTTGTAGATCTTCCGGGGTACGGCTTCGCAAAAGTAGCACGAGGGATGCAGGATAATTGGCAAAAGCTCATTACCAGGTATCTGGAAACACGAAGTACCTTGTGCTGCGTTGTGGTTATCATGGATATCAGGCACGGTGCAAAATTGCAGGATACGCAGCTTATTACGTGGTTAAAACAACATAATATTCAGTATTTACCAGTTTATACCAAGGCGGATAAATTGTCTGGAAATGAACGAAACAAAAATGCTGCTGCGCTTGATGCCGGACATACCATTGCTAGTGCACAACGTATTGTATTTTCGTCGAAAAGTGGCATGGGAAAGGCTGAACTAGAGACAGCTCTTGCAACTTTTACTAAAATAGGCTAACTTCGTATTTTATAGTACGTATATTTATCTATGTTTTTAATATTGCTCTTCTGTACGAAGAGTACCTGATATAACGTTTCATGTAAGGAGGTATTTTTATGTCCCTTCGTTCCGAATGGTCATGCTGGGAGATCATGAAATGTCATGAATCTCAGAAATGCCCTGCAAAAGACGATAAATCTAAGCTATGTTGGGAAATTATTGAAGAAGTAGATAATTATTCTTTTAATATCTGCAAGGATTGTCTCGTCTATGTGTCTAAGCAAAAGGATTCTCAGTTTACCAAAGAGGAACTTCTAAGTATTATGGCACAAAAGGGTGTGAATGTTCTTGATGGGAGAAAATGTCCTATGAAAGAGATGGGTTGTAAAGCATAGTAAGCGTTCACCAGCACCTCATTTTCGTCCGTTTGCGCCTGCTCACATATAACTGCATATGCTACGCAGAGTCTCAAACGGACGAAAATGAGGCACCGGTAAACGCTTACTGAGGTACTGGAAAACGCCTACAGTTCCAGGTTAGCTGTAAATTTTGATGTCTGGTTAACGGATACAAAGCATAAAGTATTATCGGATTTAAAAAGAAAGGGGTTAATGATCAAAATGATCATTAACCCCTTTTTGTCTGTAGGAACTAAGGGAGCTGGAAAGAAATAATTATCCAATCCTGCTTGCCTTTTCGTCCGTCTTCGTCGTTGTAGCAATAGTTACATAG
>DQVD01000084.1 GCA_015661935.1 Desulfocapsa sulfexigens
GCTTCAGTGAGCATACCAACTGCACGGGTAAGTTTTGGCCAATCTTCATTGTGCAGCTTCCCTGTACGAACTCTCTGGGAATCGATATGACCAGCTGAACAGAGTAGGCGCATGGCGAGCTGTTCCTTGGACATTTCAAGACTGAATATGGCAACCCCCGTTTTGTCAAGAAGTGCAACATTCTGGGCGATATTCATTGCAAAAGCAGTTTTACCCATGGATGGGCGGCCTGCAAGAATAATAAGATCCGATGGTTGAAGACCAGCTGTCATTTTGTCGATCTCTGTGAATCCGGTAGGGACACCAGTGATCAGTTCTTTTCGTTTATAGAGTTGTTCGACGGTTTCAAAAGCTCCGGGAATAATGCGTTTTAATGGTGTAAAGCTTTGGTTTGATTTACTGCGCGCTATTTCAAAAATGGCCTGTTCTGCTTCGTCAACCAGGGTGTCAATCTCTCCCTGTTCTTCATAACAGCGGCTGGCAATTTCGGTGTTTACAGATATGAGATTCCGAAGAACTGCTTTCTGGCGAATAATTTTGGCGTAATAAGTGAGATTGGATGTTACCGGAACAATGGAGGTGAGAGTTGCAAGATATTCGACTCCTCCAGCTTCTTCGAGACAGTTTTGATTTTTTAAATGATTTGAAACTGTAATAATGTCCTGTGGCTCGTTTTTTTCAAAAAGCACAATCATTGCTTCAAAAATCAGCTTGTGATTATCTTTATAAAAATCGTCACTTATTAGAAGCTCAAGGACTGATGAGAGCGAATGGTCAGCAAGGAGTATGGTGCCAAGAACAGATTGTTCGGCTTCAACATTCTGTGGAGGTATCCTTCCGGCAATGGCTGCAGCCGGTGGTGCATCTGGTGAGTGTAAATTCATGGCTGAGCCGTGTAAAAGAAGAGTGTAGAAATAACAACACACCGTGCAAGGTATGAAAACCCTGACAGTGTGTTGGTGTTTTGCTAATATCAGTTATTAGCAAAAAAGCTAAACATTCAAACAGTTACTGCTCAGTCTTCCTCGGTTTCCACAAGAGGAACAACCGCTACGGTGATGTCCACGGTTGTTTGAAAGCCAACTTTAATTGTTACATTGTTCTCTCCAAGCTCTTTAATAGGCTCCTGAAGGAGAATGTTTTTCTTATCTATTTCAACACTTGTATCTTCAGCAAGTTTTTTGGCTATATCACTTGAAGTAACAGAACCAAAAAGTCTTTCTTCACTTCCGGTAAGCATAGCAATACTGAGAGTCGTACCGTCAAGTTTTTTGGCAAGTGCTTCAGCTGCCTTGGTTTCCTTTTGAATGCGAGCCTGGATATCAGCCTGATTCTTCTCAAAAATAGCTACATTGGCAGGACTTGCAGCAACAGCTTTTTGTTGCGGGAGAAGATAATTGCGACCGTATCCGGCTTTTACCTTAACGATATCACCTTCTCTTCCAAGAGTGTCGATTGTTTCTTTTAATATAACTTCCATTGTAATCTCCTTAACTTCATTCGTATAGCAACCTATGCTATTGCAAAGGATGTAATTTATTAAAAATACTCTATGAATCAGTTCCCTGTTCAGTTTTATTTAATCGTCTAATGTCCGTCCAGATATCTAATACTCCAAGAATTCCAAGCAGGATTACTCCAAAAGTCTGGAAGAAGAGAAGTACATAAATCAAGGTACGTAAAAATAAAGGTACGCTCCATTTCGAAAAATAAAAAAGCATGATTGCAATACCTTGAAAGCAATATAAGAGGCAGCTAACCATAAGAACATTTATTCCAATGGTTCTGCCTGGTTCCATGGGCAGTACAACAAATATTGCAGAACCGATTAAAACCCAGACTAATTTATCCGGTAAGATCCAGTACCTGTATTCTGGCCAGGGCCCTGAGCCTGTATTTTTGTGAAGCATTCGATTCCCGATTGCCATGGTAAAACAGGTAATCAATAGTATAATACAGGCTAATATGCCCGGCATTACCTTAGGAATCCAAATCTTCATTTGAACAAAAGTCTGTTCGAGCAAAAACAGGGTTTCAGCGGGTACAGCACTGTTTGCCTTATAATAGCTGATCGCCTCATCCATTCCCTGGTTAAGTGAACTTATTAATAGAGTATATGGATGATGCTCAAGTCCAAGTGTTAGTACAGATGTAACAAGCACCCACGATCCTGCAAGAACAAATGTTCCTTTTATACCAGCCAGGCTTATGGAGTCTCCATTTTCGACGGAATCTGCAAGTACAAAACCCATGGGTATTAAGGTTAGCGAAAACAGCAACTGTTCCAGCATTTGAAACGCTATGCCTGCAACACATGCAAGCGCACATCCAAACAGGATGTATTTTTTCCCTTTGATTTTACCGTATCGTTTAAGATAGTAAAAAATTAAAAGGGGAAGGAGCCCGTGTACCCACCCAAAAATGGCTCCCAGTAAACCGGGAAGAAGAATAACTACGGTGACAAGTAGAATGTGTCGAACATGTCTTGTGTCTTTAGTTATGTCCGTATCACTGTTCACTAGTTTGCAACCTTAATATTTCTAATCCGGTTCAACCGGTAATCGTTAAGTACACTGGACTCCTTTTTAGTGCCTTGTCAGAGTAATTTCTTAGAAAAAAAACAAGACATTATTCTGTAAGGAACTAATCACCTCTGGGGGGTGCCTGAATAGGGGAGTAGTGCGATCTGACGAGCGCGTTTAATGGCTTCACAAAGTTGCCTCTGATGGGAGGCACAGGTTCCGTAAATACGACGTGGAATTATTTTACCGCGTTCAGTTATAAAGTTACGAAGGGTTTTGGGATCTTTATAGTCGATGCTCATTTCCTTATCTGTACAGAAACGGCAAACTCTTTTTCTTTGGAATATTCTTTTCTTAGGGGGCATAATAATCTCCTGAGTGGAAAGTGGTATCAGTCACTTTTGGTTTCGGTCTTTTCGCTGACTTCTGTAGCTTCTTCTGCGTTAAGAGTTTCTTCTGTTTTAGGGGCTTCGGCAGCTTTGGTGGCTTCCGGTTTAGAATCACTCTTCTCTTCATCCTTCCTGGCAGTTTCAGCTTCTGCCTCTGCGGCAGCAACTATAGCTGCTTCATATTCGCCACGAGCAGCTTCAATACCTTCAGCATCGATTGAATCAGCAAGCTTAACAGTCATATATTTCATGATTGATTCATCAATTCTGAATTTACGTTCCATTTCAGCAACATTTCCAGGCTCTGTGGCATAATTACAGTAGACATAGTAGCCTTGGGTTTCCTTTTGGATGAGATAGGCCAAGGTACGTACTCCCCATTTGTCGAGGGAGATTATCTGACCGTCATCATTGCTCAAAATTGCATTTGTGTTATCAATTACTGCATTGACCTCATCTTCACTCATAGTAGGGCGAAGAATGTAGATCGTTTCATACCTGCGCATAAGTTCCTCCTCGTGGACTCATGATATGGAGAATAATTCTCCGGTTTGTTGGCCCTTACTGTTAGGTGTAAGAGCGAAGAGGTTCTGTTTCACTCAATGTAAAACAGGAATACGTTCATTGACGTATCTCTAATAAAAAATATTGAAAAATACTTTGCATGAAGGATTGTGTCAATTTATTTTTTTTGGTTTTTCCTCAGATTTTATTTTTTCCCACTGTTTTTTTAAAAACTCTTCATCGCCGTTCGCGCTTCCAGCAAAAACATGGGGGTGTCTTCTGATCATTTTGTCATTTATTCCTTTGAGGACATCATCAATTGTAAAATTGTTTTGCTCTGAATTAATTTCGGATAAAAGAATAAGTAAGAAAAAGACATCGCCAATTTCTTCACAAAGGTTTGAAGGATCATTTTTGTCGATTGCAGAAAAAAGTTCCTCGCACTCCTCTTTTATATATTTTTTTAGGCTTTTAGCATCTTGTTTCTTGTCCCAGGGACAACCATCTATTGATCGTAATTTCGAAATTGTATGACAAAATGTAAAAAAGATATGTTTTTGTAATTCCATGATGGCTTAACAGTTATTGTAGAAGAATTGTAGGGTTTCATTACCTTAAGACAGTTAAGTGTGGCTGTTAACGGTCAATTTTTGGATTACATGTGGAATCAGCACTTATTCCTATCAGTGGTTTTTTTATCCGAGCATGCTGTTATCTATATAGGTCTATAAATTAAAAAATATTTTTACAATATAGTTCATAAAATAACTACTGAAAGAAAATAGTGAGGATTAATCATAAACAAAGACAAGCAGCAGTAGTTTATGTTGAAGAAGCCAAGGAAAAACATATTCTAAATTTTTCTTTGATAAAAAATGTGGCGGGCGGTACTCCAGTCTTCTTTCAGCAATTGCGTGGCGTGATACAACCGAGAAAAAACTGGGTAAAATTAGGACCAATAAACATCTGGTAACTGTAAGTAATTCAGGTACTGGTGTGGTGGGTGTCAGGCGTAATGATAATTTCAACCGTTACGAAATAAGTTGGGTTGCAACCAATGGAAAACAAGGGAAGACATCTGTTTCAATCAGGAAGCATGGAAAAAAAGGTGCTTTTATAAAAGCCTGTGTAATACGACAGGA
>DQVD01000264.1 GCA_015661935.1 Desulfocapsa sulfexigens
AATGGATCTTCCGGTATTGCCGTCGGAATGGCAACCAATATTCCACCTCATAATCTCACAGAGGTTATGAATGGTTTAATTGCAATGGTTGATAATTCCAATATCACAGTTCATGAACTAATGAATATTATCACAGGCCCTGATTTTCCTAAAGGTGCTTTTATCTGCGGTCGCGCAGGAATACGTGAAGCCTATGAGACCGGTCGCGGCAGTGTTCTTATGCGGTCCCGTACTCATTTTGAAAATATAAAGGATAGTAAACGGGAAGCAATTATTGTAACCGAAATTCCTTATCAGCAAAATAAGGCAACTCTTGTTACGAAAATTGCTCTTCTTGTAAAAGAGAAGAGAATCAAAGGAATATCTGAAGTTAGGGATGAGTCTGACAGGCATGGTGAACGTATTGTTATTGAGCTGAAAAAAGATGAAATTCCCGAGGTTATATTAAATCAGCTCTATAAAATGACACCACTGCAGCGATCATTTGGTATTATTTTTCTCGCAATTGTAAATAATAAGCCCGAAGTCCTCAATTTAAAACAGATTCTTGAGAATTTTATTCTTCACAGAAAGGTTGTTGTTTATCGTCGTACAGCCTTTGAACTCCGAAAGGCCGAGGAAAAAGCCCATCTTCTTGAAGGTCTGAAAATTGCCATCACCAATCTTGATGAAGTTGTGGAGTTGATTAAAAGATCTGAAAGTCCGGCAGTTGCAAAAGCAGAATTAATTAGTCGTTTCGATCTTTCTGAAATTCAGGCCCAGTCAATTCTTGATATGCGTCTGCAGCGTCTTACCGGTCTTGAACGTGATAAGATTATAAAAGATTACGAAGAGATTATGGCAAAAATAGATCGCTTAAGGGAAATTCTTGGTGATGAATCTCTGATTATGAAAATAATCAAGGATGAATTTATCGAAATAAGAGATACCTATGGTGATGAAAGGCGGACTGAAATTATTGATGCCGTAGATGAAATTCTTCCTGAAGATATGATAACCCAGGAGGACATGGCTGTAACAGTAACCCACACCGGTTATATTAAACGTAATCCTGTAAGTATTTACAGATCACAAAGACGTGGTGGTAAGGGTGTTTTTGGCGTGAAGAATGTTGAGGAAGATTTTGTTTCCAACCTGTATGTGGCATCCACCCATGACACATTCCTCTTTTTTACTAATCTTGGAAAAATATTCTGGCGTAAGGTATATCAGTTACCATTAGCTGGACGAACCGCTCGGGGAAAAGCTGTAGTTAATCTTCTTAATCTCGCAGAAGATGAAAAAGTAGCAGCTATTTTGCCGGTTGCAGATCTTCAAAATGCGGAGAGTAATAAAACCATACTCATGGTAACCCGCCTTGGAAGAGTGAAAAAGACAAGTCTTCAAGAATTTATTAAGCCTCTGAAACGAGGTAAAAAAGCACTAACCATCAATGAAGATGATGAAATTATCTCAGCCCATATTCTCAAAGGTGATGATACCATATTCCTTCTTTCCAAAAATGGTGCCTCCATTCATTTTCATGAAGATGATGTTCGTACCATGGGAAGAACAGCCGCTGGTGTTCGTGGTATCCGCTTAAAAGAAAATGATTTTGTTGTTGGATCAATTGTCATTGATTCTGACTCTTCCATTCTCACTGTTACCGAAAACGGCTATGGAAAACGAAGTCCTGTTGCGGATTATCGCATTCAAAGACGTGGTGGTTTGGGTATTATGGCGATTAGAGCCAGTGAACGTAATGGTTTTGTTGTTGGTGCCATGCAAGTTGATGATGATTCAGAGGTAATGATTATTTCGGATTCCGGCAAAATGATTCGTATGCCAATGGGGAATGTTCGGGTTATCGGACGAACCACTCAGGGTGTTGGGCTTATCAATCTTGCTGATAAAGAAAAAGTAGTTGCAATGGATATTGTTGCTCCAGAAGATGATTCTGATGATGAAGTTGAAGTTGATGAAGTAGCGACAGGGCAGGAAAGCGAACAGAACAGTGATGAGTAAAATAGAAGTGAATAAAGTTGCTGTTATTGGGGCAGGCTCCTGGGGTACAGCCATAGCAGGAGTTCTTTCCGGCAAGGGCTTAAACACCGTTCTCTGGGGACACATTGAAGAACATGTCACTACTCTCAAAGTAGATAGAGAAAATAAAAAATACCTGCCCGGTTACCCTTTTCCTGAATCTCTTAAAATTGAAACAGATTTAAAAGAAGCGGCAACCGGTGCAGATGTCGTTTGTATGGTTGTTCCCTCCCATGGATATCGTAATGTTTTTAAAAAACTGATACCCTATTTAAAAACAGGGGCAAGTATTGTATCTGCTGTTAAAGGCATCGAAAATGATTCTCTTATGACCATGACCCAGGTTATGAGGGATAGCCTTGGTAGTGCTTTAACCGCCAAAGATTTAACTCTTTCAGTGCTTTCAGGGCCATCATTTGCAACAGAAGTGGCCCAGGGCTTACCAACTCTGGTAACCATTGGCTGTGATGAGCTTGCAAAAGCAGTTTTTCTTCAAAAAGTTTTTGGAAGTGAGCGTTTCCGTGTCTACGCCGTTCAGGATATGACAGGTCTTGAAATAAGCGCAGCATTAAAAAATATTATAGCCATTGCAGCAGGAATCAGTGATGGTTTAGGATACGGTCTAAACAGCAGAGCAGCTCTAATCACAAGAGGTCTTGCAGAAATTACTCGAATGGGCGTAGCTATGGGTGCTGATCCTGTCACATTTTCCGGTCTTTCCGGTCTTGGTGATCTGGTTCTTACCTGTACCGGTGATCTCAGTCGGAATCGAACGGTAGGTCTCAAACTTGGTGAAGGAAAGAAACTTCCCGAAATCCTTGATGAGATGGAGATGGTGGCAGAGGGAGTAAAAACAACCAAATCCGTTCATGATCTTATGTCAAAGATGAAAGTGGAAATGCCAATTCTCGACCAGGTTTATCAAATCCTATATAAAGAAAAAGAGTGTTCAGAAGCCGTTAATGATCTCTTAACAAGAGAACTTAAAGTGGAATAAAAAATATCATGTTTATACAGGAAGATGAAGGTGTTCGGTTTCTATCCTATTTAACTCTTTTTCTGCTCGCCGCTTCACTTTATATTTTTTCATCTTACCTGCACTATATCCTGGTTGCGGCTGTCCTTGCTCTTTGCACCAGTCACGGATTAATTGCTCTTGTCAAAACATTTGATCATCCTTCCCTTCCTTCTTTTATTCGTGCACAGAAGATGTTTCTAAGTGCCACTATCCTTAGCCTCTTTTTTCTCTGTCTTATCTTTGTGCCTCTTGTCTACTTTGTTTCCGAGACATATACCCAGATGTCAGGTGTTGATATTGAGCATGTGAAAGTTGTGACCATGCAGATGGTGGACAAAGTAGTAGCTTTTACCGATTCGATCCCTGTTGTTCATAACTTTCTTAATTCATTGAAAACAGAAGGTTTTTCAGTATTAAAAGGGGTGTCCATGGAGGCCCTGTATAAGACAGTAAACGGAGTGGCATCAGGTGCCGGGGGCTTAGTGGTACAGATAGGCTGGATTCTTATTTTTTACTTTCTTTTTAATTTATACGGAAAACAGATTCTTTCCTTTGCAGCACGTGTTATGCCCACTAGTTTTGAGCATGAGAAATATTTATACCGGGAATGCACAGGAACCGTTGCAGTTGTTTTTTACGGTACTCTTTTTAACATGCTGGCCCAAGGCTTAACCTTTGGTGTCCTTACAGTCTTTATTGGCGGATACAATGCCTTTTACCTTGGTGTGCTTGCCGGGTTCTGTTCAGTTATTCCCATTATTGGTGCGGCCCTGGTCTACATTCCTATTATTGCTCTTGAGCTTGTTGCCGGGAATTATATAAATGTTGTCGTGATTCTTGTGGTGGTTTGGGGAGTTATGGGGTTTTTCATCGATAATATTCTGAGGATTATCTTTATAAGCTACTTAAAACGAATTTTTGGTTTTGAATACACCATGAATGAAATTCTAATCCTGCTCTCCATCCTTGCTGGAATATCGAGCTTCGGATTTTGGGGATTAGTCATTGGCCCTTCTGTTATTGCTCTTACCCTGGCTGCAGCTAATCTCTATAGTTCACAGATAAACCATACTGGGTTTCCGAAAGATATTTCTGAATAGATGAAGAATAATAATTGCTTTGAATTAAACCTCGGGCTTTGCCCGAGCGACCCTAATAGGTTTTACCGTTCCTGCGAGATAACATACTGTGCTAGGAGGCTGTCCGAGAATGCCCTTTTGCCCAAACTCTTCAGAATTGTCAAAAAATAATTCTCGCAATATCAGACATATGGCTG
>DQVD01000205.1 GCA_015661935.1 Desulfocapsa sulfexigens
TTCCGGTACTGCACGCATTACCAATGGTGAGAAGGTTTTTCTTCTGTATGAGAATCAGTCAACATATATTCCTGCTGGTGTGAATCATCGATTGGAAAATCCCGGTGTCATGGAACTTGAGCTGATCGAAGTTCAGAACGGAAGTTATCTGGGTGAGGACGATATTGTTCGCTTTGAGGATGATTACGGCCGTGAAGAAGAGTGAAAAGTTATGATTTTTCAGGAAATAACTTGTGGATCGCCTGCTTTTCAGCTGCCACAATACCCCGCTCAGTAATCAGGCCGGTCACCAGGCGTGCGGGGGTGATGTCAAAACTATAGTTCACTGCACGGGTTTCCGGTGCAGTGAGCTGGATAGTCTCTATGGTGCCGTTGCTGTGCAGCCCGCTGATGGTAGTAATTTCATCTCCTGATCGTTCTTCAATGGGAATCTCATTCCCATCGTCAATGTCCCAGTCAAAAGTAGAAGATGGCAGGGCCACATAGAAGGGGATCCTGTTGTCATATGCGGCAAGAGCCTTCAGGTAAGTACCTATTTTATTAGCCACATCACCCGTATGGGTGGTGCGGTCAGTTCCCACAATCACCATATCCACCATGCCCTGCTGCATCAGATGGCCACCTGCATTATCTGTGATCAGGGTGCAGGGGATGTTCTCCTGTTGTAACTCCCAGGCTGTAAGTTTTGCACCCTGGTTCCAGGGGCGTGTTTCATCTACCCACACATGAATATCAATTCCCGCATCCCTGGCTGCATAGATGGGTGCAGTCGCGCTGCCATAATCAACAAAGGCCAGCCAGCCGGCATTGCAGTGGGTGAGGATGTTGATTGTTTTTCCCTCTTTGGCTTTGCTGAGACCTTTTATTATTTCAACGCCATGAATTCCAAGAGCCTTGCAGAAAGCAGCATCTTCATCTGCTATTTCACAGGCTGTCTGGAAGGCAATTGCTTTTTTCTCCTTTTCATCTATTCCTTTTTCCACAGCATCCAGCACCCGATCAACTGCCCACCTCAGGTTTCTTGCGGTGGGGCGACTTTTGTCCAGTAGCTCTGCTGCCTGTCCTAAGACTTCATTCAGAAGACCATTTTTGGCGTTCACGGCCGCCAGATACATACCGAAACCAGCTGTTGCCCCGATTAATCCGGCTCCACGGACATGCATATCTTTAATGGCTGCCACGGCATCTTCCAGAGTGGAGAGAGGTTCGATGACAAACTTATGAGGAAGTTGTCTCTGGTCAATGATCATGATTGTTTCATTGTTTTCGGGGGCGGGCCAGATGGTTCGGTAGTGCTGTTTATTTATATTCATTGGGGCTGGTCGATTGTGTTTGAAGTTTTATGTTGAACACGAATACTGGAGAATAAACGATTCTGTATCATTCGGCAAGCCTCGCTGCCGGGTCGTAAAATAACAAAAATGGAAAATAAACCCAAATATATCACAAAAATGTAAACATCCACCCTGGTCTTTTCCCAGATCCTTCTCTGTAACAACGTAATATCATGATAATGTACGAATGAACTGTTTCTGGTACGGTAGTTGTATGTGTGCTGTGATTGTTTTTGATCTGGTTAAGAAAGAACGATCACAGTATGAATTGGGAGATTCATATCAATGAGTATACAAGGCCGGGACGGGAGATCCTGGTGAAAAATTTTGGAGGAGAACAATGATTAGTGCTGCGGATACCGCTTTTATTCTGGCGGCGGCAGGTTTGGTGTTGTTGATGACACCGGGACTTGCCCTTTTTTATGCAGGAATGGTTCGAAGTAAAAATGTACTCGGAACCATGATGCAGAGTTTTTTTATGATAGCTCTTATTTCCGTTGAGTGGGTCTATCTTGGATATTCCATGTCTTTTGGGCCGGATGTTGGTGGTGTGATCGGTGATCTTTCCTGGGTTGCTTTAAATGGTGTAACAACTGCGCCAAGTCCAGATTATGCGACCACAATTCCACAGATCGTATTTATGATTTACCAATGTATGTTTGCGGTTATTACGCCGGCACTTATCACAGGTGCTTTTGCCGAAAGAGTGCGGTTTGTGCCATTTCTTGTCTTTGCTCTGTCGTGGGCCATTCTTGTCTATAATCCGGTTTGTCACTGGGTTTGGGGAAAAGGTGGATGGCTTGGCAACATGGGTGTGATGGATTTTGCCGGTGGTTTGGTTGTTCATGTAACGTGTGGCGCGGCCGCCCTTGCAGCAATACTGGTGATTGGTCCACGGCGCGGCTATGGGAAACGAAGCTTTATACCGCATAATTTGCCCATGACATTTGTGGGAACAGGCCTGCTCTGGTTTGGCTGGTTTGGTTTTAATGGCGGCTCAGCACTTGCGGCAAATGAAGTTGCTGCCACTGCATTTGTCGCAACGCATCTTGCCGGAATGGCCGCCGTGCTCATGTGGGTGGTTATGGAATGGTTTTTTCTTGGCAAGGCCACCACGCTAGGTGCTATGTCAGGTGCGATTGCAGGTCTTGCAACCATCACTCCCGCAGCCGGTTTTGTTGGCCCCAATTCGGCAATTGTCATTGGGTGTATTGCGGGTATGGTCTGTTTTGGCGCGGTAAATTTAAAAGTAAAATTAAAACTTGATGATTCCCTCGACGTTGTTGGAATTCATGGAGTGGGTGGTGCTGTGGGAACTCTTGCCCTCGGCGTTTTTGCATCAACTATTGTCAATCCCGGAGGTGTGGACGGGCTGCTTGCTGGAAACATTGCACAGCTGGGAAAACAGGCTTTTGGAGTAATTGTAGTAGGAAGTTACACTTTTGTTGTGAGCTGGATTTTGTTGAAAATTGTACATAGTACCATGGGATTAAGAGTGACTGAAGAAGCTGAGGTGACAGGCTTGGATTATGCAGAACATTCAGAAGCTGCGTATAACAGCTAAGGAACGGGGCTGAAATAACCGGTGCCATTACAGAAAAAATGAAATTTTCCGACTATTTTGTCAAACTTATTTTATTTATTCTGAAAGTGATAGACTTGACCGTTGGTATTCGTGTAAATATAGAAGGCGTTGAAGTGTGAATTGCTTCATCTGAAAATTACGCTGAATAGTTACGAATATATAAGAACTCCCAATAGGGAGATACCTTGAAATAAGAGGGAAATTATGAGAAAAATTCAAGCAATTATTAAACCGTTTAAACTCGATGATGTAAAAGATGCTTTAACTGAGATCGGTATTAAAGGAATGACCATCTCTGAAGTAAAAGGCTATGGCCGTCAGAAGGGGCATACAGAGATTTATCGTGGTGCTGAGTATGTTGTAGATTTTATTCCAAAGGTTAATATTGAGATCGTGGTTGCTGCCGATATGGTGGATCAGGTTGTGGAAACAATCAGAACAGCAGCAAATACCGGTAAAATCGGTGATGGAAAAATCTTTGTTATTCCCATTGAGCGTATTGTTCGCGTTCGTACCGGTGAAGAAGATCATGATGCGATATAGCCAATGCTAAGGCTGAAGGCTGAAGGTTGAAGGAACAGAAAGACTAACCCTGTTCTGTAAGGCACTAAAGTTATTTCGTCCCTTTTCTAAGCACCTTCGTCTAAGTCCTTTTCCTCTATATCCATGTCAAAACTTCGTACACAAAGAGAAACCCTTGAGGAACTATGGAAGAAGGGGCTGAGCGGTCAGTCCCTTTTATCCGAACAGAGCCGTTTAGCTGACGAGTTTATAACCCGGCAGTTTGACACTGTTGCGGATGCCTCAACTGCAGACTCAGTGGCCCTCATTGCTCTTGGCGGCTACGGGAGAAGCGAACTTTTTCCCTATTCTGATATTGATCTTCTGATTCTTTTTCGTGAAGAAGCAAAAGAGGAAATGGAAAAGGTGACCAACGCCGTGCTCTATCCTCTTTGGGATACAGGTCTTGATGTGGGCCATGGTGTACGAACTGTTGATGAGTGTTTAAGCTTTGCCAAAGAAGACTTCTTCTTTCAGGTTGCCATGCTCGATGCTCGTTTGCTGGTTGGTTCCAGTTCTCTTTTTGACGAACTTCTTCTGCGCTACCGGGCAGATTTTATTGAAGGTTCACGGGATGAATTCGTCAATGCCATGAAAAGCTTTCGTGCAGCCCGACGAAAAAAATATGGCAGCCATAGTTATCTGCTTGAACCAAATATTAAAGAATGCAAAGGTGGGATGCGTGATATCCAGGCCATGCTCTGGACAGCAATTGTTGTTTTTGGCTTGCAGGATCTTGAGGCGATAACAAATGCCGGTATTCTCCAGGAAGAGGAAAAGATATCGTTTCTTGATTCCTGGAATATGCTTAGCAGGGTGCGAAATCGTCTCCATTATATAAGTGGCAGGAAAAACGATCAGCTTTATTTTGAACAGCAGGAACAAGTTGCCGAGGCCCTTGATTATAAAAACAGAGGAGGTGTTCTTGGTGTTGAGAAATTCATGCGGGATCTGTACGGTCATTTACAGGTAATCGCAGTGACTACTGATCTCTTTTTTGATCACGTTGATGATGTGCTTGGCTTTGCAGGAATTGCAGGAGACACAAACAGAATCATTGAAAAAGGGATTGAAGTTCGTAATAATCGAATTCACCTCACGGCTGCAGAAACTGATCTTGAAAGCAGGCCCTATCTTTTAATGCGCTGTTTTCTGGCCTCTGCGAAAACCGGCTTACCCATTCACCATAGAACCCGGAAATTGATCGTTAGTAACCTTGGTCTGATCACTGATAAATGTCGTTGTTCGGCCAGAATGTCAAAACCATTTTTTGAGATTCTTGAATCTGGTGAGAATATTCTCACCGTCCTTGAAGTAATGCTAGAGACCGGGTTGCTCTCTGCGTATATTCCCGAATTTCGACGAATCGAATCGTTGGTTCAGCATGATGTTTACCATATCTATACAGTTGACAGGCATCTATTGCAAAGTGTGGTGGATCTGCGAGAGGCAGCAAAAAACGAAGAATCTGTTTATTTGACAATATCAACTCCCCATGTTTTGTATCTTGCGACGTTGCTTCATGATATTGGTAAGGGAACAGGAAAAGATCACTCCAAAATGGGGGCAGAAATGATTGCTCCCATCGGGAAGCGACTTGGGCTTAATGAAGCCGAGTGTTCCTG
The DNA here is from genome assembly GCA_015661935.1 of Desulfocapsa sulfexigens. Lineage (GTDB taxonomy): Bacteria > Desulfobacterota > Desulfobulbia > Desulfobulbales > Desulfocapsaceae > Desulfocapsa > Desulfocapsa sulfexigens_A. The sequence goes on from DQVD01000205.1 coordinate 5,106, forward strand.
TCTTGCCTTTGTTGTTCGATTTCATCTTTTTATGCCTGAAAATGCATTGCGCAGAGATTTGAATGATGAACTTTTTATCAAGCGTTGTGCGGAAGAGATCCAGGATACTGAACGACTGGCAATGTTGTATCTGATTTCAGTTGCAGATTCTCATGCCACAGGGCCATCTGCCTGGAGCGACTGGAAGGGAATGCTTCTTTATGAGATGTATATGAGAATCCATCCCTATCTGCAGTTTTCAACTCCCGATGAAGCTGTACAGCAGGTGGGTCAGGGGGTAGATTGGTTGCGTGAGCAGGTAGATAAGCAACTTGGCTCAGAGAAGAGTAAGTTTTTTACCACGGAGGATTTACCTGCAGACTATCTATTAAGCTTTGCCCCGGAAGTCGTAGCAGCGCATCTTCGAATGCATCGGGAACACTTGAAAGTATTGCAGCAAAAAGCATTAATTTTTCCTCAAAAGTTACAAACACAATGGTCTCTTCTCATCATGTCCCAAGATAGTAGCGGGCTTCTTGCCAAGATTTGCGGGGTGCTCAGTCTGCATAATCTTTCAGTACTCAATGCTCAGATTTTTACCTGGAAGGATGGGAGTGCTGTCGATGTGCTTGATGTGCGCCCGGAAGATGGTGTTTTATATGAAGAGAAGGATTGGCAGGCGGTAAATGATGATTTGAACCTGGCTTTAAATCATCGTCTTGGTCTTGGTCATAGGTTATATAAAAAACTGTCATCTGGATTGGGAAGGCGTAAGTTCCCGGCAGGAAGCAGTGAAGCGCGAGTAGTGATAGATAATGAAGCGTCTGATCAGTATACCATTATCGAAGTTTACTCAGCCGATTGTCCGGGGCAGCTGTATCGTAGAACCCAGATCTTGGCTGATTTTGGAATTAATATCTACCGCGCTTATATTGCAACAGAA
>DQVD01000087.1 GCA_015661935.1 Desulfocapsa sulfexigens
AGCCTTTTCCCTCATCGTTTACTTCAGACATGGTGATAACTTCATCATTCACGACTGCAACGACTCGATCAACCAGCTGGGCAGCGAGAAGAAGATGTGGCAGTAAGAAACAGTAAGTACAGATAAAGAAAAGGGAACAAAGGTGTTTGGGAAGAGATTTGTTCATAATAACTGATATATATTTATAGAAATTGGGTGGCATCATTAAGAGTACCAATTATAATGTCGGGTTACTTTAACATAAATTGTTTTTCTTCGGCAGCATTTCTCCATAAAAAAATGCTGCCGAAGAAAAACATTAAATTTCTGGAACATATGATGACACTGGAGTAAAAAAAGAATCAGGAGTAAATTGATCATCAGGGAGAATATACATAACAGGTTGACTTTCTCTGAAGATTGAATACCTTCACTTATAGCTTGATGTATAGGAAAAACAAAGTTTCTGTGTGAATCATTCCCGGAAGTGGGTGCCGGACGAAAACCAACTGTAGTTATTTCAGCCGCAGGCTCCTAACTATTCTGGCTTCTGTCCTCTGGTTTCTGTCTTCTGAATGAGCCTGCAGGGCATCATGTCTAAAGAGGTTTTTTTATGAAACAAATTAAGTATTCTGGTGGCTTAGGTCTGCTGATTGCAGGTTTTCTTGTTTTAATGATATTCGTACAGCCCGTTGCAGCAGCATCGAAGATGCCATCTTTTTTACTCCGCGATGTTGTAACTGGAGATAAGGTTGATAGCAAGAAATTTTCAGGAAAGACCCTTCTGGTAACATTTTTTGCCACCTGGTGTCCTCCCTGTATACAGGAAATACCGGATTTAATCAAACTACATGAAAAGTATGAAAAGAAAGGTTTTTCCGTGGTTGCGCTTTCCGTTGATGAAAGTGGTCTCAAAACGGTAAGAAAATTAGTTGAAAAGCGGTCAATTAATTATCCGGTACTTATGGCAGATAAATCTACGGCTATAAGTTTTGGTGGTGTTGTTGGTATTCCCACTTCATTTTTGATTAACAGCAATGGAACTGTGGTAAAGAAGTATCCCGGCTATGTTCCCCGTATGATACTTGAGAATGACATAAAAAAAATAATGAATTAATATTCATTATTTAAACGATAATGGTTGACAACTGTTATATTGGATTTTATAATATTTTCTTGAATTAAAATCTATTAATCTGGAATTGTTCCGGAGAATAAAATCCTGTAATTGAGGAGAATACAATGAAAAAAGGTATCGTATCTGTTGTTTTGGTTCTGACATTCGCAGTAAGCACCGTAGCTGTTGCGGCTAAGCTTAAATGCACCGTTGACTCTGTTGAAGGCGATAAGGTAACCATGACCTGCAAAAAAGCTGATAAGCTTAAAGCAGGTGATAAAGTAAAAGTTTCCCCTCCAAAAGGTGGTTCTGCCATCGAAGGGTGCTAATTGACATAACCTGTTTTTTTAGTTAGTTTGTAAAGGCCGATTGATTGCTGTTTTGCAGCATGAGTCAATCGGCCTTTTTTTTGTTTCTCCGGATTTGCCCCAGGCACTACAGCTTTAGTCAATCATTGCACCCTTATAGTACTCCAATTATGGGGTGCAATGATTGACTAAGTCTGCAGTTCCTCAAATAAATCTGTTTTTTTGATGGCAAGTAATTCGTTTTTTCTGAGGTGAGTTGTTGGAATTAATCAAGGCAATAATACTGGGTGCATTACAGGGGTTGACAGAGTTTCTTCCGGTTTCAAGTTCCGGTCATCTTGTGCTTGGTTCCGAACTGCTCAATTTTCAGGAGCAGGGGCTGGCTTTTGATGTTTTTGTTCACTTTGGTACCCTGCTTTCGGTCTGCATTGTTTTTCGTAAAGAGTTAGCTGCCATGCTGGTAGCCCCTTTTGCTGTAATGCGCGGTCATACTGATGAGGATTTGAAGCATTATTTTCTCTGGGATATCTATGTGGTGGTGGCTACTTTGCCGGCAATAGGAGCCGGATTGTTTTTGAAGGACTCCATTGATGGATTATTTACCAATGTTCTGCTGGTCTATTGTATGTTGTTTGTGACCGGATTAATTATGACGGTGACACCATATATTAGGGAAAGAGATGTGAAGTTGAATTGTCCCCGGGCACTACTGATTGGATGTGCACAGGCAATGGCTATTTTTCCAGGGCTTTCACGTTCAGGATCAACTATTTTTACAGGGATGCTTTTGGGCGTTAACCGCGAAACTGTCGCCAGATTTTCATTCATTATGTCTATCCCTGCAATTCTTGGAGCTGTGGTTTTACAATTAAAAGATCTGTTGGATAACCCGCCTGAACTCAGCAGCCTGCTCCTGATAGGAGCCGGAACCATCGCTTCGGTAATTGCCGGGTATTTTGCCATTATTTTACTTTTAAATGTAATCCGCAGAAATAAATTACAGTATTTTGGGTATTATTGTCTTCTTCTTGCATCATCCGGGCTTCTGTATACTTTTTTCACCAGCTAATTTAAAACTCGTTTTCGGATATAAAAAATTATGGATATCAGAACATTACCGGATGAAGAACGTGAAATTTATAATCGTATTCGTGCGCAATATAAGTTGACATTTGACAAGTTAAAAGTAAAGGAGACGACTATCCGCTTGCTGAAAGTTGCGGATATCGAGGAGTTTCTTGATGGAAAGGATCCCTTTGCCGATGTGAGTGAGTTTCCATTCTGGGTAAAACTCTGGGAGTCGGCTATTGTTTTGTCCTATGTTCTTGCGTCCTTGCCTGACGCAAAGGGGCAGAAGCTGCTTGAAATTGGTGCTGGCCTGGGTGCCCCTGGAATTACCGCAGCAGCTTGCGGGTTTGATGTGACCCTCACCGATTATGAAGATATCATCATGGATTTTCAAAAGGTGAGTGTTGCGGCATCTGGTCTTACAAATGTACATTGTGCCCATTTGGATTGGCTGAATCCTCCCGATATGAAACCTTTCGATGTGGTCACTGCCGCAGAAGTTCTGTTTCGTGAAGAGTTTTTTAATCCACTCCTGGATGTGTTCAGGCGTTACCTCAAACCCGGTGGAACCATATATCTTGCCCATGATGCACGAAGAAAATGTTTGCCCCTTTTTATGGAACGTGCCAAAGAAGAGTATGCCATTGCGGGAACGAAGCAAACTCTTCGCAAAGATGGCCAGGACATCACCATTATTATCAATCGTCTCCGGGCCAAAAAATAGACGGAGCCTACCATGTCACTTTATCCTGTAAATCTGGATGTTCGTGACCAGCTTTGTATAATTGTTGGCGGCGGGACTGTTGCCAGTCGAAAAGTCGAATCACTTCTGCCCTGTGGTGCAAAGATATCTGTTATCAGTCCCATGGTTGTTGCACGCATTGCAGAGCAGGCAGAGGCTGGCTTGCTGGAATTAAAGCAGAGAGAGTACTGCAGAGGTGATTTGTCTGGCGCAAAGCTTGTATTTGCAGCAACGAATAACCGAACTATCCAGAAACAAATTGTAGCTGACGCTGATGCGGCGGGTATCCTTGTCAATGCAGTTGATATGCCGAAATCCTGTACTTTTCAGGTTCCAGCGTCTTGTCGTCGCGGCGGTCTGTTGCTTACTGTGGCAACCGGTGGTGGCAGTCCTGCACTTGCTGCTCGTATTCGGAAAGAGCTTGAGATATCTTATGGTCCCGAGTATGCGTCGCTTGTGGCTTTAATGGCTGATTTACGAAAACAAACTGTTTGTGCAGGCAGTAACGCAACAGAGCATAAGCAACTCTTTGAAAAACTTCTTGATAGTGATATTTTGCATTGTATCAGGAAACAACGGTGGCATGATCTGTCAAAAATGCTACGGGACATTCTTCCACCGGAGATTGATACTGTCAGTTTGTTGGAAGAGACACAGAAATGTATTGATAAAGAGCATTAGTGCCTTACAGAACAATTTCTTGTTTTTTTCAAAGAAATTTTCTGATAAGGCACTTATCCAGTGAACTGCCTTTCTTCCTG
>DQVD01000415.1 GCA_015661935.1 Desulfocapsa sulfexigens
AGGTGGTAATATGCATTTTTCAATCCTTTTCCTGGTTAACAGAATAAAAAGCCATGATAAACATGGAGGCGTCCTCAAGATTCACCCGGCGCAGGGTAAAACCTTCTGTTGCCTGAAACCTGTCCGCCTCCTGTCGATGTTTAAAATAGGTTGTGGTCATTTCACTACCTGGAAGCTGATAAATGGCCCAGATTCCGACCTTCTGCATCAGGTTCTCCGTTGGGTCCCGGATAGGCAAAGAGTTCCCCTTTGCTGACCTCAAGGTCGATTCCTTTAAGAGCCACTGTTTCACCGTATCTCTTCTGCAGGTTTCGGAGTGTAATCATGATGTGGTAATCTTAGACCGCTGTTTTTCAGCCCGGAACTGTTGTATGTTGTCAGGAATTTCCATGAGTGGTTGGCGTCGTATCCGGTGGGGCAGGGCGAGTTCAACTGCCTCATGGATATCGGCTGGGGTGACCCGGTCGCGGTCATGCCAGGCAGCCATGGTTTTGGCGGTTTTCAAGATAATGATGTCTCCACGATGACCATCCACGCCCACCTCCAGGCAGCTGCGGCCGATCTCGTAGAGCAGCTCTGATTCAACCGTTACATGGGGGTAAATCTCCCGGGCTCGAACGATTCGTGCTACCAGGTTTTCAGATTTTTCCTGCCATCTTTTCCAGAATTTATCCGGGTCTTCGTCAAAGGCGATACGCTGTTCCATGATTCGTACCCGCTCTTCAAGGGATGCGATGCCGCTGATATTGACACAGAGTCCGAAGCGATCCAGCAACTGTGGTCTCAACTCGCCCTCCTCGGGGTTCATGGTGCCCACCAGGGTAAAACGCGCCGGGTGGGAAAAGCTTATTCCTTCCCGTTCAATGGTATTTACTCCCATGGCCGCAGCATCAAGCAATATATCCACCACATGATCATCAAGGAGGTTGACCTCGTCCACATAAAGAATATTGCGATGGGCCTGGGCAAGCAGCCCGGGCTCGATACGTTTTTCTCCCTTTTGCAGAGCATGTTCAAGATCAAGGGTTCCCACCACCCGATCCTCTGTTGCCCCCACCGGCAGCTCAACCACCTTGACCTTTTGTTCTCTTATATCGAGCTTATCCGGTGGTGGCTGGGGGTGCGCCAGCATGGAGCATATTTCCAGAAAATTATCATACTCATTTACTGGATCAAGGCCGAATGGAGAATCACCTATTATTTTTATCACTGGTAAAATTTCCGCCAAAGCCCGTACAGCCGTTGATTTTGCCGTGCCTTTATCCCCCCTGATCAACACTCCGGATAGAGTGGGGTTGATTACATTGAGAATCAGGGCCAGTTTCATCTTTTCCTGACCGACTATGGCGACAAATGGATAGGTTCTCTTGTTTTTCACTGTTTTTCCCTCACAATATGAATAAGATCCCGGGCCTTGAGATCTGTTATTTTAAAAAAATCAGCCTGCAGGGCATGGGCCATTTTTCCGGCCAGTCCAAAGGTAAGCACTCCTTCCTCTTCGGTATCCACCACAATGTATTTTGCTCTCTGTTCGGCAGCCATGGCCGAGGCGATTTTCAGCATTTCATCAACCGGTTTGGTCTCTCCAAGGCTGACATTGGCCTTGCCATCGGTGATGATGATAACAATGGGCCTGCCTGCCGGCTCCCTGATCAGATAATTACGCAGTTGCTCATAGGTTCCCACAAGCCCTGCCGCCAGGGGGGTTCGGCCTCCCACTCTCATCTCGGCCAGCAGCTTTCCCGCCATTTCAACCGAGCCGGTAATCGGCAGATTGACCACCGCCTCCTGACCACGAAATGAAATCATGGCTACTTTGTCCCGTTTCTGATAGGCATCAAGCAAAAGTGACATCACCGCTCCTTTGGATGCAGCCATTCGTCCCCTGGCTCCCATGGATCCCGAAGCATCCACCAGGAAAAGAAGCAGGTTACCGATACGTTTTTCCCTGATCTTATAACGGAAATCATCGGGGATCAGGGTAAGGGCCAGGTTTCCTTTACGGTGAACCTGAAACGGTGCCGCAGCCCTGATGGTGGCATCAAGGGCAATATCTCCTGGTATGCCATGACGGCTGGCCCGGCTGTAGCGTCCCTGTTTCTGGGCAACCCGTGAGCGTGACCTGCGCCCGCTGCCCCGACGGGCAAGTCGATCCTTTGGGGTGGATATTTTTTTGATGGTAAAGGGGGTGCCGATCTCAAAAAGTTGATCCTGACTCATCTCTTCTGATCCGGGATGTTGATGATCTTTGTTAGAGGAAGCCGACTGCTCATCTGCTTCCTCATTTTGCTGCTGACCGCTGTCTGCAGGTGACTCCTGCTGTCCTTTCCCCGGCGCCTGACCGGCCTCCTGCTGCTTGCTCTGATTCTGGTTGTCCACTGAATTTTCTTCCGCCTGGTCATCACCATCTCGGCTGTTTTGCGGAGGTTCGGGCAGAGGAGGTGGCTGGCTCTCCCGCTGCCTGTGCAGCAGAACCATGGGAGCAACCTGGTGGACATGGGCCATTGTCACTTCGTTTTCTCCCGCAAGAGCTGCAGTTGTTATGGCGGCCTGTTCCAGAACCAGGTCAG
>DQVD01000216.1 GCA_015661935.1 Desulfocapsa sulfexigens
CACGACCTGTCCATCATGATCCGTCATGAATTCGATGGTTCGTACCGTGGTGGTTCCAACTGCCCAGATTTTCCCTCCGGCTTTTTTTGTACGATTGATCATATTCGCACTTGCAGCAGAAACAGCAACATATTCCTGATGGATTTTATGTTCCCGAATATCCTCACAACGAACAGGAGCGAAGGTACCGTGCCCCACGTGGAGGGTGATTTGTGTGCTATTTACTCCTTTATTCTGAAGATCCTGGAGCAGCTTTTCTGAAAAATGCAGACCGGCCGTTGGAGCAGCAACAGCACCGGGTTTCTTTGCATACACTGTCTGGTAGCGTTCCCGGTCTTCTTCGGTACTTCCTTCTGTTCTGCTGATGTAGGGCGGCAGGGGAACCTGCCCATGTTTTTCCAGAATGGCAGAGAGGTCTTTACCGAGAGAGTAGCTCAGTTTGATTTTAACCTTCCCTCCATCGAGCAGTTCCAGTACTTCTGCTTCTAAATCAGGCCCCAGAAAAAGAGTGGTTCCAGGTTTCGGACGTTTTGAGCTTTTGATAAGCGCTGTAACTTCTGCCTGTTTTATCTCATTGTCCACTTCTGTTTCCACAGGATATGAGAGTAAAAAGACTTCTACCTTGCCGCCGCTTTCTTTTTTTCCATACAGACGTGCCGGGAAAACTTTTGTATTGTTAACCACCAGAAGGTCACCGGAATTCAGTAGGTCGATAATGTTGTGAAAGTAACCATGTTCCCGTTTTGCTGTTTTCTTATTCAGGATCAGGAGGCGTGAGTTCTCTCTGGAATCTTCCGGGTGTTGGGCAATGTTTTCAGGAGGAAGTGTGTAGTTGTATGCTTGAAGAGAGAATTCCTGTTGCATGGCTATTTGGTTTTACAGTATAGATTATTGGTGATATAGAAAAAGAAAAAAGAAACTTTTACTCCACCTGTTATAACTTTAAAAATCGTCTTCCTACCATGTTTCTTGTCGTTTGTGCAACAGAATTTGAAATGCAGTCTCTTACCGATAGTATCACTCTTAAGCAGAATGAATGGATCAGTCTGGTTACTGGAGTTGGTATGGTGGAAACAGCACTTAGTCTTGGCAGATTTTTTGAGCAGTATGAAACTAAAGATGAAATCCAGGGAGTATTAAACTTTGGTGTAGCTGGAGCATATCTTTGTGATAATGAGGAAGGTATGGATTTGTTAGAGATTTGTCTGGCAGAAAAGGAGGTCTTTGGAGATTTTGGCATCTGTCACCCGGATAGTATTGAACCCCTTGCTGGCCATCTCGTCCATCGTACAAGTTATGATTTGAATGCTGAGTTACTGGATAAAGCCGCTACACTATTGTCAAGAGAATCTCTTGCATTCAGGCGTGGTACTTTTGTCACGGTTTGCGGAGTAAGTGGAACAAAGAGTAGGGGAGAAATTCTTTGTTCTCAGTATAACGGGCTCTGTGAAAATATGGAAGGTGCCGCAGTCGCAAGGGTCTGTGAAGAGTTTAATTTACCCCTTCTTGAAGTGCGTACCATTTCAAACTTTGTGGAAGATAGAGACCTGTCGCGCTGGAAGCTTCCAGACGCATGCAAACGGGCAGGAAAGGCTGCTGCTATTTTACTAAAAGGGTTAACTAAAGAATGATACCATCATTAAGTCTTGGCTATTCACCCTGTCCTAATGACACGTATATATTTTATGCGCTGACCCATAACAGGCTCGCATTGAAAGGTCTTGAGCTGGCTTCACCCTTGCTTGAAGACGTTGAGACATTAAACTCATGGGCTATAAATAAGAAACTCGATATAACAAAACTTTCCTTTCATGCACTTGGTCACGTATTAGATGAGTATTGTGTGCTTTCAGCAGGATCTGCCCTTGGTCGTGGCTGCGGGCCGCTTCTTGTTGCAAAGCCGGGTTTTGATCCTGCTGGTTTAAAGAAGGCAAAAATTGCAATTCCGGGTCGTTTAACCACTGCGAGTCTTCTTTTTCGCATGTACGCCCCAACCGCCACAAGTCTTCTTGAACTTCGTTTTGATACAATAATGGATGCAGTTATAAATGATGATGTTGATGTCGGAGTAATTATCCATGAAAGCCGTTTCACCTATGCAGAACAGGGGGTTGTCTGTCTGCAGGATCTGGGGCAGTGGTGGGAGGAAACCTCCGGATATCCCATACCTCTTGGTTGCATTGCAGCAAGAAGATCCCTTGGAAAAGAGCGAATTGAACTGATTGATCAGGCCATTCATGATTCCATTGTCTGGGCGGATGAACACCCAAACGAATGTCTTCCGTATATTCAACAATATGCTCAGGAAATGGATAAAGAGGTAATGCAGAGTCATATAGGTTTATATGTTAACGACTATTCAAAAGATCTTGGGCTTGAGGGAATAGCAGCCATAGAGAGTTTTCTTCGATTGGGGCGTGAGGCTGGGATTCTTCCTGATTCTTCTAAGCAACTAAGATTGCAGATATGAATAAACAGTTTATTCAGCAACAGGAAATCCCACTGCGCGCCTGTCTTTTAATTGGTGGCCGCAGTTCCCGGATGGGGCGTCCCAAACACCTGATCAAAGGCAGCAATGGGCTCACCTGGATTGAGAATAGTGTGTGTCTTCTAAAACCTTTTACTCAAGATATTGTTCTTTCCGGTGCAGGTGATGTACCGGATGTCCTCAGTAGCTTAACGCGTATCCCGGATGTACCGGATGTGCAGGGTCCACTCACCGGAATTCTTGCCGCCATGCGCTGGAATCCGGATTCCTCCTGGCTTCTTCTGGCCTGTGATATGCCTAATATCAGTCCAGAGGCATTAAAATGGCTGCTTTCAAAGAGAACACCTGATTCCTGGGGAACCGTTCCGCGTTTAAAAGAAGACGGCTTTGTCGAACCATTACTTGCCGTTTATGAACCCCAGGCAAAAGAGTATCTTGAGGAGCTTCGTTCATCAGGTTGTTTGCGGATTTCCATGGTAGCCAGGCGTTCAAAGATTGCAACGCCTGTTGTTCCTAAGGAGCTATGTCGGGCATGGAGTAATATCAATACACCTGATGAGTTGTCGCTGTCACTTGCACCGGCCGCCTCCTAAAGGAAAGAATGTATGAAATATTTTAGGAGAGGTTCTTTTTTGCTACACTTAAGATGCTGTTAAGCGCTATTATTTTCATTGAGGAATAGAAAATGAATTTTCCCCAAGTATCTATCCAAAAAAGTTCTTTACACAACAGATTTTTCAGAAACAGGACATCATGCATTTCAGACACCGACTTTGAACAGGGAACCATTTATTTCAATTTGATGAGGCTTCTTTACAATTCATGTCCAAGTTTAAAATATCACTATCCCGCAGTGTTCATATTCGTCTCGCCTTAACCATGATGTTCTGGGGGGGAACCTTTGTCGCCGGGCGTATACTGGCTGAAAGTCTTTCTCCCCTGACAGCCTCATCACTACGATTTATTCTTGCCTCCACAATGCTTTTGTCAGCCATTCTTATTCGTGATAAATGTCTTCCCGGATTAAACGGGACGCAGTGGGGAGCAATGGTTTTACTGGGGCTAACCGGTGTTTTTGCCTATAACATATTCTTTTTTACCGGATTACAAACAGTGGAGGCTGGCCGGGCATCCATGATTATTGCTGTGAACCCTGTGGTAACAACTTTGCTTGCATTACTTTTTTTGGGTGAGCGCTGCAATATACTAAGAAGTATTGGTATGATTCTCTCAGTCAGTGGGGCTTTGATTGTTATTTCCAGAGGGGATCCAGCGTTTCTTTTTCAGGGTGATTCCGGTGGAACGGGTGAACTCTATATAGTGGGCTGTGTGTTAAGCTGGTCTACTTATACCCTTATTGGCAAACGATTACTAAAAGATCTTAAACCTCTTGTTGCAGTGGCATATTCCTGTAGCATTGGTGCTGTTTTTCTTTCTATAGCTGCTATATATACCGGACATTTGACAGAGATAAAAGAACTGACAACAATGAGTGGAGTCTGTCTTTTCTACTTTGCTTTCTTTGGTACAACTCTTGGGTTTATATGGTTTTATGATGGGGTAAAGAAACTTGGAGCAGCCAAAGCCTCAATGTATGTCAACCTGGTTCCGGTAAGCGGAGTCCTGCTCGGAATACTGATCCTTGGAGAAGAATTTAGCCCTTCACTTTTTATTGGGGGTGGGTTGGTTTTTACAGGCCTTTTCCTTGTAAATCGTAAGCCATCTGTCTCCTGATTTATCCTACCCATTTTTCTTCCATAAAATGGTAAGTCTGCTACACTGCTTATATGCCTTTTAACTGTTTGCTTACGGAGCTATCCAGCATGTATAAAAAAGAGGGGTACCATGCGTTTTGAATCCGGAAAGATGATCTCTGATTTTGACCCTCACTTTAAGATTTTCCACGAACTTATGCCCTTTAAGGTTCAGGAAATATTACTGGTTTCAAGTCCCTATGATGCCTTTATCATGGAGGAAG
>DQVD01000422.1 GCA_015661935.1 Desulfocapsa sulfexigens
CAGGTTCGTTCATTTCGGCCTGTTTACATATAACTGCATATGCTGCACAAGCCGAAATGAACGAACCTGGAGCCCTATCCAACTATTTACAGTTCCCAGATTATTCTGAGTTCTGGGGGCAACTCGAATATTTACGCAATTAGAAACAGCTAGTAACTGTTCAGAGTGCTTTATGACAAAAGGCTGAGTGCCAGCTCTGCAGCTTTTTCGGAAGCCCCGGCCTTCCCCATTCTCAGGCGTACAGCTTCAAGACCTTGTAATATCACATCTCTTCTCTTCTGATCAAAGAGAATCGCAGAAAGTTCGGTTTCAATGCGCTCGGGATTGACTTCATCCTGAATCAGTTCAGGTACTATTTCCTTTCCTCCGACGAGATTCACCAGAGAGTAATGTTGCAAATCTTTATTCACAAGCAGTCTCGCTATGCGGTAAGTACTAGGAGACAGTTTATAGATCACGACCATTGGAGTATCAAGTAATGCAAGCTCCAGGGTTACTGTTCCTGACACAACAACTGCTGCATCACAGGCTGCCATCATATCATGACGGTTTTCTTTTATTATACGAAAATCAAGCTCTCCACCAAATTCGTCCAATCCATTCTCACGAATTTCTTCTTCGCTGACAGTGGAAGCAAGAGGCAGTAAAAAAAGCATTTTCTTCTGTTTTTGTTTCAGTTTTTGTAGTCGCCCGGCAGTTTGCAGCAGGATGGGAAGTAGAGACGCAATTTCCTTTTTTCTGCTTCCTGGTAGTAAACCAATACAAAGAGACTCTGGATCTATATTATAATCCTTGCAAAATTCTTTTCTGGTACGTGTACTCTTTACTGAATCAAGTAAGGGGTGCCCGACATAATCAGCAGCAAGCCCACGGTTACGGAAGAACTCCTCTTCAAATGGAAGTATCACTCCAATTCGATCAACTCGTTGGGCTATGGTCTTAATCCGACCGGAACGCCAGGCCCAAACCTGGGGAGTGATATAGTAAAAGACAGGAATACCAAGTTTTTTAGCATACTTGGCAAGCATGAGATTAAAGTCAGGGAAATCGATTACAATAAGAAGATCAGGACGTTCTTCTCTCAGGGCTTTCCGTAAAATTTTTCTGGCAGCAAGAATATCAGGAAGATGCGAAAAAACTTCTGCCACCCCAACCACTGCTATTTTTTTTGCATCAAAAAGAACATTAACGCCAGCTGCCACAAGGTTTTCATGCCCCATTCCAAAGAAAGACAGTTCCGGTCGTTTTGCCAGCATTGCTGCAACCAATCCGGCACCGTGCAAATCACCGGAAGCTTCTCCGGCAAGGATCATGACTTTGTTGTTCATCAGTTTCCTGACATATCTTCAGCATAAACCCCTAATTTTTGATGATCTTTAATCTGCTCGATCACCTGAAGGGCAACAGCTAATGCCCTGCGTCCCTCATTTCCTGAGACAAGAGGAGTTGTGCGATTACGAACATTCTCAACAAAATGTAAAATCTCAGAATTCAGGGCATCCCCTTCCGGAAATGAATTCACGACAATTTTTTGTTTAGGCATTCCGTTTTCATAAAATTCACCTTTCTTCAAATGCATGGTCACGATTTTCCGATTGGCAAAATCAACATTAATAAACGATCCCGGCTGAAAAACACGCATCCTCCTGGTGTTTGTCCGTGCAATTCTGGAAACAGTAACATTGGCTGTTGCACCATTTTCAAAAATCAGCCTGGCATTGGCAATATCTGTGAAATCAGTTACCACGGGAGCGCCTACTGTATGAATAGTCGCAAGAGGTGATTCGATAATATTTAATATAATGTCAATGTCATGAATCATCAAATCAAGTACAACATCAACATCCACTCCACGATTCTTAAATGTTGAAATTCGTTGGGATTCGATAAAAACAGGTACTGTAAGAGATGGCTGCATAGCCTGTACAGCGGGATTAAAACGTTCAAGATGGCCAACCTGCAGGATCAGTCCCTTGTCTTCACACCTGTCAATAATATCATTAGCTTCCTCAACAGTTGTGGTAATGGGTTTCTCCATAAGCATATCAACGCCAGACTCAATACACTCCAGAGCAACCTCATGGTGCATGCTTGTTGGTACTACCACTGACACTGCATCAACAAGCTTCAGTAATTCCCTGTAATCAGTAAAGGCACGGCATCCATTTTCTTGTGCACTGACATCAGCTGCAGCAGAATCCACATCCGCAACACCAACAAGCTCAACCTCATTCATGGCTTTATATTTCTGAGCGTGATATCTGCCTAAATATCCAACGCCTATTACTCCGACTTTCATATGCTGCTTTCCTTTACTATCTACTTCTTTTGTTATAATCAGATTCCTAAATAGGCCTTCTGTACATCCTGGTTCTTAAGGAGATTTTCTGCACTGTCACTAATAGTGATCACTCCATTCTCTATAACATACCCCCGATCTGCGATATGTAGAGCCTGATTGGCATTCTGTTCCACCAGAAAAATCGTTGTATTGTGATCCTTGTTAATCTTTCTTACAATTCCAAAAATTTGTTTGATAATTAAAGGGGCAAGCCCCATGGAGGGTTCATCAAGAAGCAAGAGTTTAGGACGTGCCATAAGGGCTCGTGACATGGCAAGCATCTGCTGTTCACCACCACTTAGGGTTCCACCATCCTGATTACGTCTTTCTGCCAGAATGGGAAAGAGTGAAAATACATAGTCCAGATCATCTTTAATACCATCCTTATCATTACGCAGGAAAGCTCCCATATCCAGATTTTCTTGTACCGTAAGTGCCGGAAAAATATGTCGTCCTTCAGGAACCTGACAAATTCCCATGGCCACCAGTTTTTCAGGAGATATTTTATGGATTGGCTCACCCTCAAACAGGATTTTTCCAGAGCGAACCGGAACAATGCCAGAAATAGCCATCAGTGTTGTGGACTTACCAGCACCATTTGCACCAATGAGAGTGATAATTTCTCCACTGTTAATCACAAGATCAAGATTATGCAATACCTGAATATTACCATAACCAGCACTTACATTTCGTAACTCAAGCATCGACATCCTCTCCGAGATAGGCCTTAATTACAGCAGGGTTAGAACGTACTTCTTCAGGAGTTCCCTTGGCAATTTTCCTCCCATAATCCATAACAAATATCCTATCGGAAAGGCTCATTACCAGTTTCATATCATGCTCAATCAAGAGAATTGAATGACCTTCCTTACAGATCTTTCTGATAAGGCCGACCAGTGCTTCTGTCTCATTAGGGTTCATGCCGGCAGCAGGTTCATCAAGCAACAACAGGAAAGGTTCTGTCGCCAATGCACGAGCGATCTCAAGGCGGCGTTGAGCACCATAAGGAAGATTTCGAGCCTCTTCATTGACTTGTTTTTCGAGCCCCACTTTTTCGAGGATTTCATAACTCACATTTACGATTTCCTCCTCCTCACGCCTTGTTGCAGGTCCTCTAAAAATAGCACCAGGAATGAACGATTTGGTACGGCAATGTCTGCCTATCATCACAT
Source organism: Desulfocapsa sulfexigens (assembly GCA_015661935.1). Classification (GTDB taxonomy): domain Bacteria; phylum Desulfobacterota; class Desulfobulbia; order Desulfobulbales; family Desulfocapsaceae; genus Desulfocapsa; species Desulfocapsa sulfexigens_A. Next base: position 3,514 of record DQVD01000422.1, read on the forward strand.
TTTCAAGAACACTCATGGTAGGAAACAGGCGGATATTCTGGAATGTTCGAGCCATCCCCTCTTCAGTGATTTTATTTGGCTTCATCCCATTTAAGCGGGTCTCTTTTCCACTTTCGGGATGGCACAGCGTGATGTCACCCGCACTCGGTGTATAAATCCCGGTCAAACAGTTAAAGAAGGTTGTTTTCCCGGCTCCATTGGGGCCGATAAGAGCTACTATTTCACCAAGTTTAATGTCAAGATCCACATTGTCGATCGCCTTGATACCACCAAAATTCTTCGTCAGGCCCTTTACATTTAAAATTGCTTCACTCATGGTTCAATCACTTCTTTTGAGGGATGTTTTTTAAAGCGATAACTCCGCCTCACATTGGAAATAATACCATTCGGTTTAAAAACCATCATAACAACAAGAATTCCACCAAAGGCAAGCATACGATATTCGGAAAGAGCACGCAAATATTCAGGCATAAGAATCAGGATAAGTGCGCCGAAAATAACGCCCACAATAGAACCCATTCCACCGAGAACAACGATGGACAGAATGATGGCTGATTCGAGAAAGGTAAAACTTGCGGGATTTACAAATGTCGTTTTTGCAGCAAAAATTACTCCAACCAGTCCTGCCCAGAAGGCACCAAGACTAAAAGCAATAAGTTTTGTTTTGGTTCTATCAATTCCCATGGCCTCACAGGCAATCTCATCTTCACGAAGGGCAAGCCACGCTCTGCCGAGACGTGAATCCTGCAGCCTGTTCACCACAAAGATAGTGAATATAACAAGGGCCACAACAATATAGTAAATATAAGTAATCCCTGCATCAAAAGACATCTGCATACCAAAAAAACCAGGACGTGCAATATTTGCTATACCACTTGGTCCCTGAGAAAAAGTATTCCAGTTTTCAAGTATAAGTCTGATGATTTCACCAAAACCAAGGGTTACGATGGCCAGATAATCACCTCGGAGTCTTAACACGGGAAAGCCAAGTAAAATACCAAGAATGGCAGCAAGCAATCCGCCAATTGGTAACACTGCCCAGAAGCCCATACCAAAATGCATGTTGAGCAATGCATAACTATATGCGCCAACAGCGTAGAAAGCGACATAGCCAAGATCGAGTAATCCCGCAACACCAACTACGATATTCAAGCCAAGACCAAGCACCACATACATAAGCGCGGTGGTCATAATATTCGTTTGATAGGTAGAAAACAGAGCCGGAAAAAGAAGCGCAAAGGTCAACACTGCAAAACTTAAAGGAAAGAGAAAACGTGGTTCCCTTAAAATTCGCTGCACAAATGGTTCTGTAAGTTCCTTCTTTACCTTTTTACGTCCGGCGCGACGTTCCTTCCGAAGAAGATAGACTTTAGCAAGGATAGAAATGACAAAACTGCCAAGGGCTACAAAAAACAAATTATCCCAACGCCAGATCACTGTTCGTTCAATGGGGTCTACCTTAATTACCATGATGGGAAAGGTGAGAAAAGCAAACCAAAGTGAAATCAGGAGTGATCGTTTGAGTTCTTTAACTGGAAACATAGTTGGATCCCCGATTACACTTTTTTGGTTTCAGCCTTGCCGAGAAGCCCGGAAGGTTTAAAGATAAGAATTAAAACAAGAAGAGAAAAGGCAAACACATCCTCATAATCAGAAGACACATAGCCTGTGGCAAAACTCTCTGTAAGTCCAAGTACAAGACTACCTAATACAGCACCGGGGATGGAGCCAACCCCACCTAAAACTGCTGCAGTAAACGCTTTTATTCCAGCGATGAAGCCAATATAAAAATTTATCTGGCCAATATGGGAGGCGATAAGCAATCCGCCAATGGCCGCAAGGGCTGAACCAATAATAAAGGTTGCAGAAATTACCCGATCTACATTGATCCCTACAAGTACTGCCATGGTTTTGTCCTGAGCAGTGGCACGCATGGCTTTTCCGATTTTTGTAAACTTGATCAGGAAGGTAAGGCCAATCATCACTAATGTAGTTGTTATGAGGATGACAAGATCGGAAGATCCAACAATATGGGCAACAGGCTCCATAAAAGCAAATTCGGGAATAAGTGCGGGGAATGGCAGAAAGTCAGAGGTCTGAGCAAGAAGGACATAATTTTGCAGAAAAATAGACATTCCGATGGCACTGATCAGAGGCGCCAGTCGTGGTGCCTTTCGTAAAGGCCGATAGGCAAGCTTTTCTACGGTAAAGCCGTAAGCGCTTGACCAGACGGTAGCTGCCAGACCCGCAATAACTACAATTGCAAGTAATGGAAAGCCATAGATAGATAGCACCGTAGCAATAATAAAGGAGGTAAATGCCCCTATCATATAAATCTCACCATGGGCAAAGTTAATAAGTCCGATAATACCATAAACCATGGTATAACCAAGGGCAATCAATGCATAGATGGATCCCCTGGTAAGACCGCCAAACAAGAGCTCAATAAAATAATCCATAATTTTCCAAACTATCAAAAAAGAAGTGCCTGAAACAGAACTTTCCTGTTTCAGGCATAATCACACACAAATAAAAGTACAGTTTCTTACTTCACTTCCATATACTTTCCATCTTTCACCTGATACATCACAAAACCAACACCTACCGCGTCACCTTTTTCATCAAAATGAATTTTACCTACAGGAGTGTCAACTTTTTCTGTTCGAAGAGCTTTGACAACAGCTGGCATATCAGTGGAACCAGCTTTTTCAATAGCATTCAACAAAGCAATGGCCGCGGAATATGCCGCTTCATAAAAAGCACCGGGATCCGCATTATAGGCTTTCTTATGTGCCTCAATAGAGATACCTGAAAGAGGATTGCTGGAAGTGTCTTTAGGCCCAGTTGCATACACCCCTTCAGCATTTTTGCCAGCTACCTTGATAAAGGTATCATCTTTTACACCATCATCAGAAATAAAAGTTACTTTCAGACGTTTTTTGTTCATCATGGTAACGATTTTTGATGCTTCAGGGTGATATCCACCAAATAAAACAGTATCAGCACCTTTACGTTTTATTTTTTGCACAATTGCACTGTAGTCAACAGCACCCGGAGTTACACCTTCAAATAAAACGACCTCTGCCTTACCTGATTCTTCAACAAGTTTTTTTGCTATCTCTGCCAAACCTTTTCCGTAGTCACCTTTGTCATGAATAACAGCAATCTTTTTTGATCCAACAGTATTAATGGCGAAATCTGCCATGGCAATTGCCTGAGCATCATTATGAGCAATAGTCCGAAAGAAATTTGGATAATCACCAGAGAAAGTAAGACCTGTATCAGTGGCAGATGGAGACATTACAACAACGCCAGCTTCTTTATAGATAGGAAGAGCAGCCTTGGTAGCACCAGAACAGATATGACCAAGAACAACATCTACGCCGTCTGTTACCAGTTTGGTGGCAGTGTTTGTGGCAACTTCGGGTTTACACACATCATCTTCGATGAGAAGCTCTATTTTTTTACCGTTAATCCCACCTTTAGCATTATACATAGCTACTACAAGCTCTGCAGCTTTAACTGTGGGCAAACCGTAAGACGCAAGATCTCCACTCTGGGCACCGGCAACACCAAATTTAATAGTATCTCCTGCAATTCCTGTAACAGGAACAGCCATGGCAAATCCTAAGGCGACTGCTGTAATAAACAATTTTTTCTGTAATCCTAAGCGCATTGTCATCTCCAAAATTAATATTGTTTAATCTTTCCCCTTACTCCATTTTTAAATTGGGTCAAAACAGAGAATAGGGCTGAAACTCTCTATAAATGGTAGTATCATTATCCTGTCATTTAGTCAAAAAAGAAGTCGAGGGTACTCGATAATCAATTTAAACCGGAAAGAATATACAATTCAGTTTAAGTGCCTTATCAAAATATTTTCTCGATTCCTTTTGCCCTTTTCACAAAAGTCATAGCACAATACTCATCATCTGAAAATATGTCACAAAAATTTTCCAGTCTCTATTTTTTTGGAAGGCCCTTCAGTCCGTTATACAGCGGCATTATGAAACTGAGAGAATCGTTTTATCTCAAGGGCTTCAAGCGACGTTACAAATTAGATGTCCCTGTTATATCAGTTGGGAATCTAACCATGGGAGGGACTGGCAAAACACCTGTTGTTGCACTCCTGGCCTCCATGCTTCTGGAAAAAGGTTTTAAACCTGCCATAATTTCAAGAGGCTATGGCGGAACAGTTAATAATAAGGTGAATATTGTCTCAGATGGAAAAGACATTTTTCTGGATGCTGCATCGGCTGGAGATGAACCATGTTTTCTGGCAAAAAGCCTTCCGGGAGTCCCGGTACTTACTGGAATAGTAAGAGTCCTTCCGTGCCGTCATGCTATTGAAACGTTTGGATGTACTGTCCTGATTCTTGATGATGGATTCCAGCATCTCTCCGTTGAGCGAAATCTGGATCTGGTTCTTTTCAGTGCTGCAACACTTGCCGGCAATAGTAGAGTATTCCCTGGAGGGGATCTGCGCGAACCGGTCTCAGCCCTTAAAAGATGTGATGCCTTTATCATAACTGGAGTAACGGATGAATTTAAGGAACGCTCAAAGAAATTTACTGAACTCTTGAAAAAACGTTTTCCTGATAAGCCGGTTTTTCATACAACGTATCAGGCAATGGGAGCAATATCCCTGGAAGATGATACTTTAAAAGAAATAGTATCATTACCTACACCTCTGTTTGGATTTTGTGGGATTGCCCAGCCGGAACTCTTTCAAAAAACAGTTGCTGCACAAAATATTTCTCTGTCAGGATTTATGCCACTCAGAGATCATCAGCCATTCAAGCCAGGCCTAATCAATAAAATAACATCACAGGCTCTGTCAACAAATGCCACGGGACTTCTTACCACCGAAAAAGACCTTATAAAACTCAAAAAAAACACTTTTGACCTCCCATGTTTCGCCCTAAAAATGGAGGTTCAAGGGGACCAGGATCTTCTCACTTTTCTTGATGAACAAATAAAAGTATTCCTCCCTTAACAGTTCATTCCAAACAGGCAACCTTTCGACCCGACAGAATAAAGCATACCTTAGCAAAAAGATGTCAATTTTCACTCACTTGTGTCATACGTGACACAATCCACTCATAAGCAGGCAAAAATGCCACAACGCGACAACCGACTAATATCATATGACATAACAAACATACCCCCCCATACCACAC
>DQVD01000127.1 GCA_015661935.1 Desulfocapsa sulfexigens
CTTGTTTTTTTAAAGAAATTTTCTGATAAGGCACTAATCCAGTGAACTGCCTTTCTTCCTGAACAGGGTTAGTTTTCTTTCTGTGGGAGAAGGTTCTGTAAGCGTGGAACAAGCTCGGGTGGCAGATGGGTGAGTTTACCGTCACTACCTACTGCAGCGTGTACGGTATATCCTTTAGCGATTAGTTGTTCTTTCTTAGAATCAGCAGTATCTCTGAGGATTCGGTAGGAGAATTTACAGCTGACTTGTTTAAGTTCAACAAGTCTTGTTTCAATTATCAGTAGATCATCATAGCGGGCAAATGCCTTGTAGCGAATAAAGCATTCAGTGACAGGAAGAAGGATCCCTAATGCTTCAATCTCACGATAACTGCAGACCTTTTCCCGCATAAGTTCAGTACGTCCGATTTCAAAGAAACGGAGATAGTTGGCGTTGTAAACTACAGCTGCAGCGTCGGTATCTCCGTAAATTACCCGGTAGCCTGTGCGGTGACCTGCCTCTTGCGTCATGGTTGTTGCAGAAGTTGTTTCATCATGGTTTCACCATCCGGCAGGGTGCCATTCTTCTTGTTGCCGGCTTCATTCCCGGATTTTTCAGAAAAATTCTGGCCGCTTCCTTCTTCCTGTTCTCTGGAGTCGTACAGAATGGTGGGTACTGGGTTGTCGATGTGGGTGCGAAGAGAAAGGGGAGTGTAATGATCCATGGTGGCAATAAGTCGGAATTCTTCTCCCCGGTCACGTAGCCCCATAACTATTGGAGTGACAATCTTTGCATCAAAATCTTCAATTGCCTGTAATTTATCCTGCATCAGCCCTTGGTGTCCTGCTTCATCCGGGGCTTCCACATGGACAAAAACAAAATCCTGGGTTTTTAAACACTCAAGGGCCGCATCGGCTTTACCTTTATAGTTTGTGTCAATATAGCCGGTGGCACCGGGGATATTGAGAATATCAAGCCCCGCGTTGATACCCAAACCTTTCAGCAGATCAACTGCAGAAATGAGACTTCCCTTCAGGCCAAAACGTTCATGGATGCCTGGCATGGAAGGTAGTTTGCCTTCGCCCCAAAGCCATACTGCATTTGCTTCGTTCTGCCCCTTTTCTGCTCTCTTTTGATTTACAGGATGGTTGGCAAGAATACTATTTGCTTTGTTGAATAGCTCCCGCCACTCCGGATTTTCCATGTAGCGCTGCCAGGGGGCAGTCACATCTTTATCAATATAGTCGTGGGGTGGTACAGGATCCATTGCAGGATAGTCACCCTTGACTAGCAGGATATGCCGATAACTGATCCCGGCCTTGAAGTGAAACTTCTCCGTTGCGCATCCAGTTTCCAGTGCTTCAATGAGTTCCCCGGACTCTTCACTTGAGATATGACCAGCCGAATAATCGATCATCCGTACTTTGCTATCTGTTTCATGCTTTAAGGTGACAAGGTTACATCGAAACGCAGTTTCATCTGCTGCGAGATCTATACCCATGGACGCTGCTTCCAGGGGAGCCCGGCCCGTATAATACTCTTCAGGTTTGTAACCAAGAAGGGAGAGGTTCGCCACATCAGAGCCTGGCGGGTAGCCTTCAGGCACAGTACGAGTGAGAAACAGTCGCCCCTTTTGACAAAGATTGTCAAGCATGGGTGTTGCTGCAAAATCAAGTGGGGTACGATTGTCAAGATCCACAATGGGCAGATCTCCCATACCATCACCTACAAGAATAAGATATTTCATTGATGCCAGTCTCGTTTATTCATCATCCGCCAGGATGCGGATTTTCACTGTCTTTTCGGTACACACATCAAGAACATCGATTTCCGCGATGCTTGCCTGTACCGCAGCTTCATTGGCCATATGGCTATGGATAACGATGCTTACAGGATCAAGCTCATGGCGACTTTTTTGTATCACTGATTTAATGGAGATGGCATGTTTACTGAAAATTCCGGCAATTGTTGCAAGAACCCCAGGTTTATCCAGTGCTGTGATACGAAAATAGTAGGGACAGGTTAGTTCCGACATTGGTGTAATTTTCGGGGTTCCAATATTTTCCGGCAGATAGGAAAGTGCAGGAACTCGGTTTACTGAACTACAGAGAATATTTCGCCCGATATCAACAACGTCTGCGGCAACTGCACTTCCTGTGGGCATCATTCCCGCACCAAGGCCATACAGCAGGACATTCCCCACCGTATCACCATTAAAATGAATGGCATTGTAAGCCCCATTGATATTGGCCAGCATATGCGATTCGGGAACCATGGTAGGGTGTACCCGTGCTTCAACATGTTCGCCATGATGACGGCTTATGGCGAGCAACTTGATACGACAGCCAAATTCCCTGGCAAACTCAATGTCGATGGGTTTGATATTGGAAATCCCTTCGGTGTTGATGTCATCTAGGTGGACATGTTTTCCGTAAGCAATGGTCATGAGGATGGCAAGTTTGTGAGCGGTGTCAATTCCTTCCACATCGTAGGTCGGATCAGCTTCGGCAAAGCCCAGTTCCTGTGCATCTTTTAATACCTCATCGAATGGGACACCATGGTCCGTCATTTTGGTGAGGATATAGTTAGCAGTACCATTCATGATTCCCATGATGGAGTTAATACGATTTGCCACAAGCCCTTCTTTTAAAGACTTGATCACAGGAATACCACCGCCAACACTTGCTTCAAATCCCACTTCCACGTTATTGGCCACAGCCGCCTCAAAAATCTCCCTGCCATGAACGGAAAGCAAAGCCTTGTTTGCTGTTACCACATGTTTGCCATGTTTGATAGCCTCAAGCATAAAGGTTCTGGCTGGTTCCATACCGCCAATCAGCTCAACCACAATATCGATATCGGGATTGGTGAATATGTCGTTAGCATCTTTGGTGAGTTTGACTCCTGCAAATTGTTCAGGCAGCGCATCTGTCCTGATATCTGCAACCTGGGTCAGGACAATTTCAGCACCTACTTTTCTTTGCAGCCGATTTTTTTGCTCATAAAGAGTCTGAGCCAGACCACTGCCAACGGTACCAAAGCCGATAAGGCCAACTTGTATTTGTTTCATAAGTATATTGTAGTAAATTTTTTTTAAAGTTGTTCGGTAAACTGCTTACTGCCTGCCGAAAAATACTCTTTTTCCAACCGAAAGTCAAAATGTTACGTGCGGATATTTTAGTAGATACATTTTCATTTTTAGATTATGATTAGCATTTGATTTTTTTTGAGTGAGGATTCATTCACAACTTCATTTAGACTGGTACAGGTTTTATCTGTTATTTCGGGCTTGTATTAACCCGGTTCAGCCGGGAACAGTTCAGTTCACTGAATAAGTGCCTTATCAAAATATGTTAAAAAATAAGAACATATTCTGTAAGGCACTAAAGCACATATAATTTGCCTAAAGGAGACAAACATGGCTGTAAACATTCTTGCATTTGGACCAAACGGAAGTGGTAAAGGAACTCAGGGTACTATTGTAAAAGATAAGTATGGCATGGATCATATTGAGTCCGGCGCTATTTTCCGTGAGCATATCAAAGGTGGAACCGAGCTTGGTAAAAAAGCAAAAGCATTTATCGATGCAGGTGATCTGGTACCCGATGAAATCACTATTCCAATGGTTCTTGAGACTCTAGCAAAATC
>DQVD01000331.1 GCA_015661935.1 Desulfocapsa sulfexigens
ACCTCGGTTCCTGCAAGTTCCAGAAGAGAGGCTTCATCAGTCACATCCCTGTCTCCTGCAGCTTCATAGGCAGACATAAGAAGCGAGAATCGAGCGGCTTGAGGTGTCTGTGCCTGCCAGAGATTTTCCCGATCAACGGTGGAGAGAATGCGCTTATCAGCGTCCCCTTTTTTCAAAGTATCCTTTACGGGTACTGCAGCAATAGCTGCTCCATACTTTGACACTGCTTTACAACAGTCCGCAATCAGCTTCTGGGTCACCAGAGGACGTGCACCATCATGGACAAGAACAGTCTCGACATCATCAAGAAGATCAAGCCCTGCCTTCACTGAATCCTGGCGACGCCTGCCTCCGGCAATGACCTGCAAAGTATCCGTTGCCAAATTGTACTCATCCATCAAATCCAATGTAAATTCAACACGATCCGCTGGCACAACAACAACAATTCTGTCAACAGAGGAAGATTCAGCAAAAACACGAACGGTATGAACAAGTATGGGAACACCGACAAGGAAGTGGTACTGTTTGGGATGATCCAGTCCCATCCTGCTTCCGCTTCCGGCAGCAGGAATTATAGCAACTGTAGAGAACATTTTGTGTTATAAATAATCTTAAAAAAATAGAGCGGGCTATAAGCCGAATCCTGTCTCTTCCTTTTCAGGAAGCCATGATCATTTCACTGGGATGCCGGTCACCCGGCACCTCTTGCAACCTACCCGAAGACTTCAGGCGGGCAGCCCTCAAGCGTCTTCCTATTTGGTCTTGCTCCGGATGGGGTTTACCCTGCCCTGCCAGTCACCTGAACAGGCGGTGAGCTTTTACCTCGCCATTTCACCCTTACCGAATCCAAAGACTCGGCGGTATATTTTCTGTGGCACTTTCCGCCGGTCGCCCGGCGTTCGTGTTACGAACCATCCTGCCCTACGGAGTCCGGACTTTCCTCTCAGATCTTAAAAACCTGAGCGATCATGCACCCGCTCCTTTATTCTTTATAGTCGCAATCACCTATAATTCAAACTGTTATCACGATTTATTTCTCTGCTTCCTCAACAGCCTCATGATACATAATACGCTGACAGGTAGGACAATCAAAATGTTCATCACCACGAAGAAGAAGATTGTACTGCTGAGGAGGAATCGTCATAAAGCAACCCTGACAAACTCCTGAGACTACATTTACAACACCGAGACCATTACGATGAGCACGAAGAGTGTCATATTTTTTCAAAAGCTGACCCTTTAATTTGCCAGCCTGTATCTTCCGTTTCTTTTCCTGGGTCTTTTTCTTTTTACTTATCGCTGCAATTGCCTTCCTGACTTTCTCTGTCTCTTCCAGGAGAAGCTCAGTCTCACCCTTGAAAAGATTTTTGTTTTCTTCGATATCGGCGGTAAGTTGTTCTACTTCTTCCAAAATAGCCACAACCTTATTTTCCTTTTCCTTCACACCGTTTTTTCCGTCCTCAATCTCTTTCAACAGGGCGGTCTGCTCTCGTCCGGTCTGAACCTGCATCATCTTGGACTGACGCTCTTTTACATTCACCATTTCATCGGCAATTTCCACTTCCAGCATGCGACGTTCTTTTTCGAGAGTTTCAATTTTTTCAGTGAGCGATACAATTGTGGCCTCCCTGTCCGCAAGCTCAGCACTTTTTATATCAAGTGCTTCCTGCTCTTCCTGAATATTGGAATCAATATTATCAATAATGTGGTCAATGGCTTGTAATAGGGTGAGTTGGACTATTTCTTCGTTCAAAATTCTTCTCCTGTATGGAACTATTTAATTAAAAATCATTGTTATTATTAATATTTGTAAAAACCGGACTCTCCGACTCAGATAGCAAAATCTGCAGCTCCCAGCCCGAAGCCAGGGCATGAGCCTCCAGTTGTTTTTCAAGTAAGGCCATAGCCGGACGCTCTGTTGCATAGTGCGTTCCATCAATTACACAAAATCCAATTTCCTCTACCCAGCGAGCTGTAGAATGTTTAATTTCTGCTGAAAGATAGACATCAGCCCCCTGTTTAAAAGCCTCTTCAGTAAGATCAGAGCCACTGCCGCCGCATAAAGCCACTCTCCGCACTTCTTTGGGTGGTTTGCCGGCAAGCATCACGTTTTCCGTATCGAGCGCTTTAAACACTTTCTTCATAAACAGCGCAAAAGAAAGGGGGGCTGCATATGTTCCGATTCGTCCCAATCCCTGGCTCTTGTTTTCCGATGAAGAAATTCGGCTCAGGGGAGAGAGCTCTTCCAGATCCAAAAGCCTGGCTAAAGCATCGCTGACACCTGGCGCTGCACTATCAAAATTGGTATGACAGGCAATCACATTAATTTTTTCAGCAAGTGCAAGCTCAAGAAATGCACCACCAGGCGAACTGGTATGTACAAAAGGCAATGGACGGAAAATACAGGGATGGTGAGTAATAAGAGTATCAGCACCACGGCTGATGGCTTCTTCAAGAAGAGACAGGGTCGGGTCAAGCCCAAGAAGGACAGAGCGGGATTCCCGTTCAGAATCGCCAATCAAAAGCCCAACATTATCCCAGCTTTCAGCAAGATCGATAGGCGCAATCCTATTAAGACCATTTAAGAGCTCGATAAGC
>DQVD01000372.1 GCA_015661935.1 Desulfocapsa sulfexigens
TAAGCTGACCAGTTTACAGGAACACCAAGCTCATATCCGTAGATATCTTTAAACTGTTTCTTAAGCTCTGGGCGTTTAAACCAGTCATAGCGGAACCAGTAAAGATTGGCAAACTGCTGATCAGGAATCTGATACAGTTTTCCATCGGGGCTGGTGGTGAATGATATTCCAATAAAATCATCAATATCAAGGCCGGGGTTGGTAACATCATTACCATCACCTGCCATCCAGTCTGTAAGCGATACTGCCTGCTTATATCTAAAATGTGTTCCAATTAAATCAGAATCATTGATATAGGCATCATAGATATTTTTATTGGACTGCATTTGAGTCTGCAACTTCTCAATAACATCACCTTCACCAATAAGATCATGATTAACCTTAATTCCAGTGATCTCAGTAAAAGCTTTGGCAAGGGTTTTAGACTCATACTCATGGGTGGTAATCGTTTCGGAAACAACATTGATCTCCATCCCTTTAAATGGTGCTGCAGCCTTGATAAACCATTCCATCTCTGCCATCTGTTCTGTCTGGGAGAGAGTGGAAGGTTGAAATTCAGAATCAACCCACTTCTTTGCTTCCGGCGTCCCTGCCTGTGCAGATAAAGGACCTGCCAACAGAGCTGCCATTGCTGCTGCTGTAACAAATTTTTTAATCATAGATCTTCTCCTCTTCTTGTTTATTAGTTATCTGCCATAAAAGAACGTCATGGCAGAACAATATATTATTTTCTGATTACGTATGAAACTCAGCCAACTTCACATGGTAAAGAAATAATATGTTGATAACACAAGAGAATCACAAGCAATCATGGTGATGTCATTCCCGCGGAGGCGGGGATCCAGTTTTGCGCCAGCCCACTAGATTCCCGCCTCCGCGGGAATGACAAACAAAAATGGCTAAGCTTTGTACGTAATCAGAATTTTTTTCTACACCCATATAAATACGCAAATCGCATAAATACAGGCAACAACAAGCGCCCACCACAAACTTAAGCTGATAAAGGCCAGCCAGAATATATGTATAAAAGCAGAGCCAAGCAAAGAGACGAAAAGTCGATCTCCCCGGGTAGTTTCAAATCGGAGTATGCCAAGCCTTGGTGCCCCACCGGGGATTTTAATCTCCCAGATTGTCATGGTCACAAGCAGGCACAGAATGATAATAAAAAAAGTGGCGGTTGGTTTAGTCCATGCCATCCAGCTAAGATCCATTTTTTCCCTCTCCTTATACACGTCCAAGGGCAAAACCCTTGGCGATATGATTACGTACAAACCAGATAACCAGGGCTCCTGGCAGGATGGTTAAAATACCTGCTGCGGCAAGCACTCCCCAGTCAAGCCCGGAGGCCGAAACTGTACGGGTCATAATGGCGGAAATTGGTTTTGCATTCACTGCTGTGAGAGTCCGTGCCAGTAAAAGCTCTACCCAGGAAAACATAAAACAGAAAAATGCTGTGACACCAATGCCTGAGGCAATATTTGGGATAAATATTTTCACGAAAAAGTGCGGCCATGAATAGCCATCGACAAATGCGGTTTCGTCAATCTCTTTGGGGATTCCAGACATAAAGCCTTCAAGTATCCAAACTGAGAGTGGGATGTTAAAGAGGCAGTGTGCCAAAGCCACTGCAATATGGGTATCAAACAGACCAATTGATGAGTAGAGTTGAAAAAAAGGAAGTGCAAAAACAGCAGGTGGTGCCATACGGTTTGTAAGGAGCCAGAAAAACAGATGTTTATCACCAACGAAACTGTAACGTGAGAAAGCGTAGGCTGCAGGTAAGGCACAACTGACTGAAATAACAACATTCATCGACACATAAATCATCGAATTAATATAGCCGGAATACCAGGATGGATCGGTAAATATTACCCGATAATTATCAAAGGTAAGATTCTGCGGCCAGAGACTGAAAACAGAGAGTATTTCAGAATTTGTTTTCAGACTCATATTCAGCAGCCAGTAAATCGGAAGAAGCAAAAAGAAGATATAAACTGCGGGTATTATCCATTTCCAACGCATATCAAGAACCTCCGTTGGAGCTTTCTTCGCCAATATTGCTCATCACCGTAAAGAAAACCCAGGAAAGAAGCAGTATAACGAGAAAATAGATAAGGGACATGGCAGCAGCAGGGCCAAGATCAAACTGACCGATTGCCATTTTTACAAGATCAATTGACATAAATGTGGTGGAATTTCCAGGGCCGCCACCAGTAATAACAAAGGGTTCTGTGTAGATCATAAAACTATCCATAAAGCGCAAGAGGACTGCAATCAGCAAAACTCTCTGCATCTTTGGTAATTGAATATATCTAAAGACAGAAATACGTGAGGCACCATCAATTTTGGCAGCCTGGTAATAGGCATCAGGGATTGAGCACAGCCCAGCGTAACAAAGTAAAACAACAAGGCTGGTCCAATGCCAGACATCCATGATAATGATGGTAATCCATGCTGCAACTGGATCCTGGGTATAATTATAATCAATTCCCATTGCTGCAAGAGTATGCCCCAGCAGGCCAATATCAACTCGTCCAAATATCTGCCAGATAGTACCCACAACGTTCCATGGAATAAGCAGCGGTAGAGCCATGGAGATGAGGCAGACCGGAACACCCCAGCCTTTTTTAGGCATGGCAAGGGCAATTGCAATGCCCAGGGGAATTTCAATGGCAAGAATAATTGCAGAAAAACTTATCTGCCTGAGAAAGGCATCATGAAAGCGATCTGAAGCCAAAAGATCTCTAAACCAATCCATGCCAACCCAGAAAAACTGATTATTGCCGAATGTGTCCTGTACCGAGTAATTGACCACGGTCATGAGTGGGATAATGGCACTGACAGCCACCACGAGAAAGACCGGCAACACCATGAACCATGCCTTTTGATTGACTTGTTTTGCAATCACATTCGCTCTCCTGAAATGAGATGGTCATTAACGTATATGTTGGTGTGATCTATATCGAAAATGAGCGAAAAACTGTCCCCTGTCATTCCGAAAAACTCCGAGGAAACAACATTGAACTCTTTTTCTTTTAGCGCAACACGAATAATTTTATGGCGACCTATATCATCAATTTTTATGACTTTTACCGGTAGACCACTTGTGTCAGGCGGTGCAAAACTCAAATATTCAGGACGTATCCCAACTTCAATTTTCTCAGTTGCTTTAACATCTGCATAGCTCCTGTTAAGTGCAAGTTCATGACCTTCAATAAGAATCCTGTTCTTTTGCAATTCACACGGGCAGACATTCATTCCCGGAGAGCCGATAAAATATCCGACAAAGGTGTGTTCCGGCTTCTCAAAAAGAGCCTCCGGGGTCCCAACCTGAACGACTTCACCCTCATAAATAACAATAACTTCATCCGCAAATGTAAGGGCTTCTGTCTGATCGTGGGTAACGTAGATCATGGTGAAACCAAATTTTTTGTGGAGAAACTTTAGTTGCGAGCGCAGTTCCCATTTCAATTGTGGATCAATCACGGTGAGCGGTTCATCAAACAGTATGGCGTTAACACTTTTTCGGATAAGACCGCGACCAAGTGAAATCTTCTGTTTGGAATCGGCGGTGAGATGCTGTGCCTTGGTATACAGATCTTTTTCCAAGCCGAGAATTTTTGCAAGTTCAATGACTCTTGGTTCTATCTCCTTTTTGCTCCTGCCCCTGTTTTGTAATGGAAATGCCAGGTTTTGGAAAACTGTCATAGTGTCATAAATAACAGGAAACTGAAAGA
>DQVD01000378.1 GCA_015661935.1 Desulfocapsa sulfexigens
GAAAAAAATCACTCGTTGGTCGTACTGATACAAATCATATTGTTCATATTCCAGATACTGTGCGCGAATGTAAACCTGGTGATATAATGACAGCGCTGATCATTCATGCCGGGCATCATTCCCTGAGAGGAAAATTACAGGATTAGAAGGTATCATCTTCATAGATCTCTAATTTCCCAGTGAGGTAATTCATGAAACACTTTAAAATTATTCCATCATTCTTGCTGGTATTGTTTTTTACTGCATGTGCCACCAGCCCCACTGGACGAAACCAGCTGATGTTGGTCTCTCCAGATGAAGCTATTTTCGCCTCCAGAGAAGCCTATGTTAAGGCATTAAGTCCACTTGCTACTGATGGAAAAATCGATAACAATCCCGTTGTCTCAAATAGAGTGAAACAAATTACAGGTCGCTTAATTACACAGGCCATTGAAACATATCCCCACACCAGCAACTGGGAGTGGAGCGTAAAGGTTATAGATGACCCGGAAATGGTGAATGCCTGGTGTATGGCAGGTGGCAAGATGGCTATTTACACCGGTCTTTTAAACAAGGTTCAACCCACCGATGATGAACTGGCACAGGTTATGGGGCACGAAATTTCTCATGCCCTTGCAAATCATACAGCCGAAAAAATGTCAATGGCCATGGCATCTCAAATGGGCATGTCTGCCTTATCCATTGTGCTTAGTACCACAGGGTATGGATATGGTGGCCTCACTATGACAGGAGCAGAACTCGCAGCAGCCACAGCCATTCATCTGCCAAATAGTCGCACCGCTGAAGAAGAAGCCGATCGAATGGGTATTGAACTGGCTGCAAAAGCCGGATATAATCCAGATGCAGCTGCTACTCTATGGCAGAAAATGGGAAAAGTCGGTGGTGACTCCCCTCCTGAATTTCTCAGTACCCATCCAGCGCCCAGTAATCGGCAGGAAACCTTACGCAAACTTGCACCCCAGGTGAAACATTATTATCAGGAAAAGAAGGTACGTCCTGTGTATCCTTTATAAACAATGAGCTTTCGAAAAATATTCACATTTCCATCCAGAAATCTGATCTATGTCATTCCCTGTGTCATTCTTCTATCATTAATCTGTGGGCTGTTTATTGACACATCTCCCTTGAAAACTTTTATACTTCCGGTTGCAATGCTGACAATTTTTCCTGCTATGATAGGATTTCAGCCCCGGGAATTACTCAACCTCACCGACATACGCCTACTAAGTGTCAATCTGCTCCTTAACTTCATCGCCCTTCCCCTGTCTGCATTGTTGATTGGCATCCTACTGCTGGAACCATGGCCGGAATTACGTATTGGCTTACTCATTATCAGTGTTGTTCCAGGAGGGAATATGGTCGTGGCCTTTACGATGCTTTTTAAGGGAAATGTAAAAGCATCCTTAAAGCTCAGTACCATGAATTTGATCCTCGGTTCACTGCTGGCCCCTCTTTATCTTTATTTCCTGGCAGGCACACTAGTGGAAATTGACGTTATCCATATTGGTAAAACCATCGGTCTTGTTGTTTTCATACCACTTTGCGCTGGCGTACTAGTTTACAATTTTTTGTTAAAACGAATTGGTCAGGAACAATTTAAAAGGGATATAAAACCTTTGCTACCGGCATTTAGTGTCTGGGGCTTGATTTACCTTGTGTTTACAAGTGTGAGTATGAAAGCTAAGATGATTTTCAGTTATCCTGAATTGATTGTTCAGGCACTTTCCAGTCTTGTACTCTGGTACTTAATCATTTTTGCATTTTGTATACTTATCGGCCGTCTCTTTTTCTCCCATAAAGATGCAATAAGTCTACTCCTTAATGCGCTGTTACGAAACCTGCCAATATGTATAGGTATTGCTGTTACAGCGTTTCCTCCTCAAACAGCAATGACGGTCGCTCTTGCATTTCTCTTTCAACAGCAGTTTGCTCTCTGGTTCTGGAAGCTCGATCAAAGGTATGGTTTACTGGGATAGATGTTTACTTATATTTTGGCTGCAAAATAAAAAACAGTTTTATCCTTAGGTCTCACAAAGATAAGTTTAACTGCAATCGGTCTTGTACCACGATATTAAATACTCCAGGGATATAGATAAAACTCGGATGACCGCACTCCTTTCTGGTTAAAAACCATGGTATTTCTTTGGATGGTATCCAGTTTGCTACAAATTCCAGGGCATCACCCGGTGCACCAGTAAGCTTATTCCCTCTGAATCATTTTGCTTAAGCTCTGCTTCTTCAACTGTTGTAATTTTGATAGCATGAGCCTCAATATGGTTTCCGGAAAACGAACTGGCAGAAATATAACTGTTCAAGACCTCTTCAGTCCTGTCACTGCCTAACTCACACCAGTTCATGACATATGCTACATCATGGGAAGAAGCAGTTCTGTTGGAAACCTTGCCGGGGCTGAACTGGTAGGCTATTGCAATTCCAGTACATAGAATTCCCAGCCAATCAGTATACGATTGGCGATTAATTGAAATCGTGTCATTGTAGGCATGGTGTTTTAGTGAAGTACTACTTTATTTTATTGCTCTTTTACGATGAACCTGATAGTTATTTCCTGCTAAGAAGTTCTCACATTAATAACCGTTTTAACATGTAATTTTAAAAATCAAACTGGAATCAGCCAATGAAAAAAACACTATTTATTCTTTCAATCCTGCTCTCATTTTCTCTTGCTCAGGTGGTCATGGCTGCCAAAACAATAAAACTTGGAGTAGTAACCAAGCCTGGTTCAGCCCAAAATATTGTTGCCGACAAATTTAAGGAGCTGGTCGAGAAAAATTCCAATGGGGACTATAAAGTGAAGATCTTTCATTCCAAGTCCATTGGTAATGAAACTGAAATTTTACAACAGATTCAAATGAACACCATTCAGGTTGGTATAATTACTGGTGGGCCATATGATACATTTACTCCCATCGTCAGGGTTATCAACTACCCCTTTCTGTTCAAAAATTCTGCTCAGGCTGATACTGTTTTAGACGGCCCATTGGGTCAGGAGATTCTTGATGAGCTGGAAAATGCAGGTTTTAAAGGACTCAGTTTTTCAGAAAACGGTTTTCGTAATCTTACCAATAACAAACGTGCAATAAAGAGTGATGCGGATGTTAAAGGCCTTAAGCTTCGTGTAATGGCTTCACTACTTCACAAATCTATCTGGAAGTCACTTGGTGCTAACCCTACTCCAATGCCATGGCCCATATACACCGAGCTTGAGCAGGGAGTTATCGATGGTCAGGAAAATCCACTTTGGGTAATGGAAGTGTATAAATTCTATGAAATCCAGAAGTATATGACCATGACCCGTCACGTCTACTCACCACATATTAACGTGGCTTCCATGATCTGGTGGAAAACTCTTAGTGCAGGTGATCAGGAAATGATCAGAAAGGCCATGGTTGATGCGTCTGTTTTTCAACGTAAAGATAATCGTGATAAGAATGGCGCCCGCATGGCTCTTCTCAAAGAAAAAGGTATGATTATTGAGGAAAACCCTGATCTGGCGTCTTTCAGGGCTAGAGTTTCCGGTCTTAAAGATATGGATCTCTTTAAAGATCCTAAGGTACAAACCCTGTTGCTTAAAATGCTGGAAGCGACTAAATAAAATATTTTATTTTTTTTGAATACCGCCGTATTGTAGGTTGATCCTGCAATACGGCGCTTTTGGTTTTATCCCTTTCATTCAACTTTACATACAGTGTTTATATAACGTGCTCCAATTTCTAGAAAAATCCTGCGCGCTTGTTAATCAGGTAGCCGAATATCTCCTTTTTGGGATCGGTCTATCCATGGCACTCTTGGTGGCAACTCAGGTCTTTTGCCGCTATGTCCTAAACACTTCTCTGTTCTGGTCTGAAGAGTTTGCTCGCTATATGCTTGTCTGGCTCAGTTTTTTGGGAGCAACGGTTGCCTATTATCGTCATCTGCACCCAGGTGTGGATACCCTAACATCCAGATTATCTGCCTCTAAACGGCGTTTAACCCAACTACTTGTTCATGTCATCACCATTGCACTTGGTGTTGTTATGATGGTCTCGGGAACTCAATTTGCATGGTTTGTCCGCTTGCAGGTATCCCCGGCTCTTTCCATACCTAAATGGATTATCCTGATTATCATACCATTCTGCGGAGTGTTGTTCTGTATTTATGCGCTGCTCTTTTTTCTTAAAACCTTCCAACAGAAAAGCCCGTGACCACAGAAATCCTCCTTGTTTCACTGCTCGTTCTTTTTGCAATTGATACTCCAATTGCCATAGCCATTGGAGTAAGCTCCATTATTGCCATCCTGATCCAGGGTGATTTTCCTTTGATGATGGTTGCCCAGCGCATGTTTTCAGGAACAGATTCCTTTCATCTTATGGCTGTTCCCCTGTTTATGTTTGCAGGCGTTCTTATGGAGGCTGGCGGGATCAGTAAACGAATTATTGATTTTGCTAATGCCCTTGTTGGTTGGCTGCCGGGTGGACTTGCTGCCGTAACCATTGTTTCTGCAATGTTTTTTGCAGGAATCTCTGGTTCTGCTGCAGCCGACGCTGCAGCAGTTGGAGCTGTTTTGATTCCTGCGATGAAAAAATCCGGTTATGAGTCTGATTTTGCTGCCGCTGTTCAGGCATCAGGCGGTTCCATCGGAGTTATTATCCCTCCATCTATTCCCATGATCATTTTTGGCTTCCTGACAGGAGCCTCCATTGGACAACTGTTTGCTGCAGGGATTCTTCCCGGTCTTCTTATCGGCCTTTCTTTAATCATTGTATCAACCATAATATCACTTAAGCATGGCTATTCATCATCTGCTGTTTTCTCTCTTACTGAAACATGGCGGGCTTTTCGACGTGCGATACTTGCCCTTGGTGCACCGATTATTATTTTAGGAGGCATCCTGACAGGGGTTTTTACAGCAACCGAATCGGCAGCAGTTGCCGTTATATATGCCTTGCTGGTTGGCATGTTTGTTTACCGGAAAATTACAATTCGAGATATGTTCCCCCTCTTTCGTGATGGAGCCGTTATTTCGGGGATTGTAATGTTTATTATTGCAATGGCCTCAATCTTCAGTTGGCTCGCAGCCATGGAAGATATTCCTGCCAAGCTTGCAGGCGGACTCTTGTCGCTTACAGACAATCGCATCATCCTGCTGCTGCTTATTAATCTGGTTTTACTTATTGCCGGAACTTTTATAGAAACCACTGCCTCCTTGATATTGCTGGTACCCATGATAACTGCCATGTTGCCAGCTTTAGAGATTGATATTATTCAACTTGGGGTTATTGTTGTCACCAACCTTGCCATCGGTATGCTTACCCCACCCATGGGGATCTGCCTTATTGTGTCCTGTTCTATTTCAGGAGATAAGCTGGACGCAGTGAGCAGGCGTGTGATTCCCTTTCTGGCAATTTTGATTGTGGATTTACTCATCATCACCTTTTATCCGCCCATAACCATGTGGATGGCAGCTCTGGTTGCCGGATAAAAGAAATTATAATTTACCGCCGGTTTGTTTTTTAAAGAAATCAGGAGATTTTTATGCAATTTGGAAGTGACAATCAGGCTGGTGCATCTCAGCAGGTCTTGGAAACACTATTGCAAGCTAACACTGGATTTACACATGGGTATGGGGAAGACCAGTGGTGTGCGCAGGCAACTGAAGCCTTAAAAACGTTTTTTGGCTGCGAACTGGACGTTTTTTTTGTTGCCACCGGCACGGCAGCGAACTCACTTGCTCTGTCCTGTCTGGTACAACCATGGGAAACTATTTTATGCCATCATCATTCCCATATTCTGCTTGATGAATCCACGGCTCCTGAATTCTTTTCAGGTGGAGCCCGCCTCGTACCTCTTACTCATCAAGCCGGGAAATTAGAATCAAGACACCTTGAGCACTTTTTCCAGAATGTCTCACCTGAAATCCCCCATACTCCAAGTGCAAAGGCTCTGAGCATCACCCAGACCAACGAAGCAGGCCAAGTCTATACAGTAGAGGAAGTAGCAACCCTGTCCACCTTAGCCCATGACCATGGCCTCCATGTGCACATGGATGGAGCACGCTTTGCCAATGCTGTTGCGTCGCTTGCTTGTGCTCCTGCAGATATAAGCTGGAAGGCTGGTGTCGACGTGCTCACTTTAGGTGCAACAAAATGTGGAGCACTTGCTGCAGAAGCGGTTATTTTCTTTAACCGTGATCTGTCCGAAAACTTCATTCATAGAAGAAAACGATCCGGTCATCTGATTTCTAAAGGTCGTCTTTTTGGAGCCCAGTTTATTGGCTGGTTAAAGGATGATCACTGGTTGGATCTTGCAAAACATGCAAACAGCAAAGCACAACAATTAGCTGACACGCTGGAGACGTTTTCCAATATCCAGCAGGTGTGGCCATGCCAGGCAAATGAACTATTCCTGATCATGTCAGAGCAATTGTCCGAATCATTGCAAACAGCTGGAGCTGAATTCTATCAGTGGCCTGTAACTGCACTTCCGGCCGGAACAACTCTTAAGCAGAATGAAGTTTTTGTCCGGTTAGTTACTTCCTTTGCAACCACCGACGAACATATCACTGAGTTTTGTGACCGTATCCGTAACTTCGTCCTGTAAAAGAGTAAAACTTTATAGTTTTGCTTTGCCGGACATTGATTCTATCGAAATTTTAAAGACCTTTGTCTTGTCTTTTAATTTATCAATATATTGCATTCCTTCGGGCACGAAATCAGCTGGTTTCACAACTGTCTCCTTAGATTCCTTTATTATATTGGATATTTGTTGTGAAATGAATTCGCTGTTTGATTTCATCTATTGACGTGAGATCTCCAGCCAGAAGATCTTCAAAAAGTTTAACCAGCCTTGATTTACTTACTTCTATCCGGGTACTCGTTTTAATATCTCTTAAATCAATTAAAAAACTGCTAAAAACATCCGGGATGTCAGTAATAATCTCTGTATTCAGGAAATTCTTATCATTATAGAGTTTATGGTAATGTCCCCTGCTCTTTTTAAGAAAGAAATCGTCCCCTTTCATATTTGTAATCGATGAAGATTGTTCACATTGTTCCATGCAAGTGTCGTCAATCTTGTTTTTTTCACATCCAGTGACCCGATGAAACAAACAATGTCTACTGGTCATTAGCGTGATCGGATGAAAGATACTGTAATACAATTTAAAATTCTCAGGTTTCTTTATACTTTTTATCTGGAGCCTCATGAGTTCATTTGAGATAAATGCACCTGAACAATTAAAACTATCCCTTAAACATAGCAAGCTGTAGGAGTTGACAAGGTTCAGATAAGGACCAGCTATCCAGGAGATCCCCATTTTATAGGCTACATAGGCTATCCCACTATTATTCGTGACAATACGTTTCGTTTTTATCTTTTGCAGGAATTTCAAGGCCGCTTGATAATCTTCACCTATTAAAACTGAGGGGAACCATGGCATAATTTTTTTATTGTTTAGGAACAAATCCACATATTCAGTAAATTTAGTTTTAAAACTGCTTGGAAGTTGAAAATAGATATCTGCAGAACTTTGATCACAAAGAGATACATCTTTTGGTGAAGAAATTAACAGAGAAAGAGTTGGACTATTTAGATCCACATATTCTTGTTTCAAACAGGGAAGATCAACCGGCGCAACAAATTCATTTGAGCCATTTAAAATAAATAATATTTCCTTCTTTACACGTGTGAGCTCTTTAAATTGCATAAAAAGATCACTTGAAAGATCATC
>DQVD01000125.1 GCA_015661935.1 Desulfocapsa sulfexigens
GAAAGAAAATGGATCCAAGGATAAAAAGAATAATCCGTATCATAACGATCTCCCTAAAGGCGTATTTTTTTCCGAAACTCATCAGCCCCGAGAATCAGCTTAACGGTGCTGAAGGACCCCATGATGGTGCCAATCAGACCCGGTGCCAGGACATTCTGCCCGGCAAGACACAGACCTTTTACCGCAGTACGGTTCAGCAATGCTGTGGCCAGTGTCTGGCTGGAAGACCGCAGTACTCCATAGGCACTGCCATCCGGGCTGTGTACCCAGTCACGTATGGTCAGTGGAGTGTAGGCATCCAGTATCTTCATATCCTTGAAAGAACCAAATAGCTCTTCCGCCTCACAGAGAAGGCTTTCCGCATATTTATTTTTTACTTCACGATACTCATTGCCGCGCCGTCCTGTTTGAGTTTCCTTCCAGGGAGCCCATAATTCATCATTGCCCGAAGTGAGGATAGACAGCAGTGTTGTGTTCTTTCTCTCACTTTTCCTAAACTGATAGTATTTCAAATCCGTTATATTGCCTTTTTTATCCGTATCCACTTGAAATATATTATGCGGGATTTCAGGATGGGAATTAGCATCGACCCGGGCATGAACGGTAAAAATGGAATGTGTGTTTTTTAATTTTGTAATGCGGTTTTTGTATGATGGTTTTACGGCACCATCGGGCAGCATTTTTAAAACAACTTGAGGGTGAATAGCTGCAATCACAATTGAGCTTGTCAAACATTCACCGTTTTTTAATTGCACACCATTTACAGTCCGTGAACGAATTGTGATTTTATCCACTTCAGCAGCGGTAATAACCTTCCCTCCCAATTCATTTAAGCGATCCACCAGTACAGCTGCCATATCGGCCCCACTCTGCTCCAGGCGC
This sequence comes from Desulfocapsa sulfexigens, assembly GCA_015661935.1. GTDB lineage: Bacteria > Desulfobacterota > Desulfobulbia > Desulfobulbales > Desulfocapsaceae > Desulfocapsa > Desulfocapsa sulfexigens_A. Next base: position 883 of record DQVD01000125.1, read on the forward strand.
CAGGATGAAGAAAGGTAGGATGCCAGGGCCATATTGTGATAGTACGCCGGACAATCTGCAATTGGCACTCCTATCCAGGATGAGGGAATGGCCAGAACACTTCTCAGGCCGGGAGAGCAGCCAAGCTGATCCAGGATTTCCCCGTAGGACTCTGCCTGATCGAGAAGGGAAAAATCATTATCTGATGCATACAGATGATCGAGCTCATGCAGCTGTTCGGAAGTCTTACGGATTGATACAAGGATCTGTTCTATGATTGTGTGCTCTGCAGGAAAAGTCTTTTTTAGACTCTCTTCATAGGCATCAAGGCCAACGGGCAAATCAAACCGGGCCGGATGTGTGGCCGGAGAATCAAAAAGATATCGATCAATGACACCATGCTGCCCCATACGTGAAACAGGGATACTGTCAGTTACACCAAGATAATCAAAAAATTTTCTGAGAACCTGGCCGTTATCCAGTGACCCCAGATAATGCACTCCAGTCTCACATTCTATTCCATCACGCGTATAGCTGCGCAACAAACCTCCCGGCTGCCTGTTTTTTTCAAGAACAGTGACATCATGACCAAGCCCGGCAAGGATTATCGCTGTACTTAAACCACCAATTCCTGAACCAATGATCACTATTTTTTTCATTCTGGTTTCTGATTCCTCCAGCAGGTTGGATCAGATGCCAGATAATCACCGGTGAGCTGATAGGCGGCTCCACGACAACCATAGCATTCCGAGGCCTTGTCGCAATCCCGGCATTCGCCTTTAATCATCTCCCGATAATTCTTTAGATTTTGCACCACTTCACTGTTTTTAAGGATATGCCCAAGTTTATTATTTCGTATATTATCAAGTGGAATGGTCACGCCAACGCAGGGTGTCACATCACCGGTGGCAGTCACCAGACAGGACACCTGATGACGCATGCATCTATTGCCGACCAGTGGTGGCTGCGGCTCCCAATCCCATCCATATTGTTCCCGATCTATCCTGGAAAGTTCAACAAACAATTCTTTTAGTTTAATGGAATCAACGGCTAACCAAAGATTATCCAAGGCATTTTCCTGGGGAGTAATCACTTCAAAATAGGGTTCCATTTTCTGATCACGCACCCATTTCCACATATCCACCAACTCATCAAAGTTAGGTTGACAAATCACAGTGGAGAGAGCAAGAAATAGATCATCCGATGGATATCCGGCATCTTTTAAATTGGCAAAAGCAGTTTGAATAATATCATAGGCACCACCCCTTCCAGCCAGACGATCCTGAATTTCTCTGTTGCGCGAGTTCAGTTTCAGAACAACCCTGACTTTCAGTTCCGCCAGAAGCTTTGCAAGTTTGGCATCCACTCCGGTTCCATTGGTGAACAATTCAATTTCCAGGCCATGGTCATTCAGAAAGTTCAACATCTCAGGAAGGTGTGGATAGATACTTGGTTCACCACCCAAAATAATAATTTTTTTGGCACCAAGTTCCTTTGCCTGCAGGAGTACATCCTTTATCTCATCCCTTGAAAGCTCTCCTTTGCACTCCTGTTGCTCAGGCACATAGCAGTACGAGCAGCGAAAGTTACAAATACGGCTAAACTCTATTTCCATGGACAGCAGCCTGTCTTCGGCCACTGCTTTTTTTATTTCTTCTTCTGTAAATTCAAGATTATATAACTGCATATTACTCTATATATTAATAGCCTTTAAGGTCATCAAAAGTATTCATTCGTTCCAGTCGTACAATCTCCCGCTGAAATCGCCCTTCCCAGCCATGTTTTTTCATTACCCACCTGTAGTGCAGTTTCAGGTAGGGTTTAAAAACAAACCGCCAGATCCACGTCCAGAGCATTCCCTGCCTTTTGACAGAATTTGGTGGCTTCCACCAGCCAAGCACCACTTGCCGCTGATACCAGAATTGATACTGTAATTCATCCGAATCAAGAAAGTTAGTTCGAACATTTGCCCAGAGCCCGTTATATTTTTTGAGATCTGTTTTATTTGTTATCAGTTCCTGCGACAGAAGAGAGTCTCGCATCCCTGTTTTCGGATAAGGGGTGATAATCTGGCAATAGGCTGCATCTGCACCAATTTCTTTAAAAAACTCATAATTTTCTTTGATGGACTGGGCATCATCTTCAGGAAAACCAAAGATAAGCCCTCCAATTACCATCATTCCATGTTTATGGCAATTTTCAATGGCCAGTTTGGATGCGGCGACAATATCGCCCTTACCGGCTATACGGAGGTTCTTTTTGGAGCCATTTTCTATCCCTAAAAACACAGAGCAAAAACCGACCTCAGCCATCTTCGCCACCATATCTTCTCGCATTGACATGGTGATACAATCGGCCTGCACAAAGAGTCTCAGCTTTTTATAGCCTTTTGCAATAATGGCATCGCATAATTCAATCACCCGGGTTGGGTTAAGAACCATATTATCATCGGCAATAAAAATAGAACGAACTTTGCAGTTATAATAAATATCATCAATATCATCAAGAACACGACTGATGGGATACACTCTAAACGTTCGCCCATACATATTTTTCATACTGCAGAAATCACATGATCTTGTGCAGCCACGTGTTGTTTCCAGCGCCTCAATTCCTGCATTCATAAGGTGATAGCCCCAGGTTAGCCTGCGCTTATCACGAATGGGACGTTTTAAATTTGCAAGATCAAGATTATCGGCCCTGGGATTATGGATAAACTTTGCATCATTTTCACTTCGAAAAGAAAGTGATGGGATCTCAGCATATTTATCTGTTCCGTCAAGAGCGTTCACCAGACGACGGCACACCTCCTCACCTTCACCCCTTACGATAAAATCAATCCATTGCGATTCGGGAGATTCGGCTATTTCCTCCGCCATCAGGGTTGCATGATACCCGCCAATAACTATTTTTATTTCAGGACGCAGTTCTTTAATCAAATGCGCAATTTTAATACAGGTATCAAACTGCCAGGCCATGGCAGATAACCCCACCAGATCAGGCGTTATCCTGCCGATAATTTTTGTCAGATATTTTTTGACAGAGCGACGCTTGCGGATAAGATCAACCAGGTACACATTATGTTTCGGGTCAATGTTTCCCCCGATACTTGCAATACCAAGGTTTGGGATATGCACCGCAGCTTCGTGAACAAGTATGGGCACCACATCCGGCATGGAAATTAATAATACCTTCATTCTATCTCTTCCCTGCTACTGCTGCGGCTTTCAAATATTTGCCGAACTTCTTTTTCAAGTGCTGCGGCAGAGACTTTTTCCTTAGCGTTTACTACTTCAACACAGGCAAGAACCTTCATTCTGATGCGATTGTCCACCCGTGTGTTAAAGAAAAACTTTCCCGGTGTAAAAAGTTTGTCCGTGTTGCAAAGATGTAACACATGGATGGGACATCTGTACATGCGTCCAATCTTAAAAACTCCTTTGTGAAAATCGCCAAGCTTATCATCCTGATTTCGGGTACCTTCAGGAAAGACAAAGAGATTTCCCCCGTTTTTTAAAAACTCACCCATATTTTCCACCTGTTCGATCATTCTTTTTGCATGCACACCTTCCGTGGTCGAGGGCAGATATCCTGAATTTTTTACAAACCAGCCAAAGATCGGTATCTGAAAAAATTTTGTTTTAACGATGGTTTTTTGTCTTTTCCACAGAGAAATAAAAATGAGCGGATCAAGATAGGACAGGTGGTTACAGACAATGATGGAACCACGAATATTGCTAATTTCAGGATCAATATCCCATTTGTGACAGGGCGCCAATACACGAAGCAGCCACAGAAAACCTTTAAAAAACAGATGGTCAATATACTGAAAGGCCCGTTCCCTATCCCTGGAAAAGAAAAAGGCTGCAATATAGAAAAAAGAAAAGAAAAACAGGAAAGCAAAAATAAAATAGATCCAGCATACAAACGTCACCACAAAATCGCTCAACCTGTCAAGAAAACCAGCCTGTGAATTATTCCCGGCCATCTGTGATGATCAGGCAGGTATTAACCCCGCCAAAGGCAAAATTCTGAATGGCGGCAGTGCTGGTTCCGATCTCGGTTACTTCACGAACATGACGGAGCATGGCGCAACGTTCGTCCACGTCTTCAAGATTAAGGGTGGGTGCCAGAAAACCCTGTTCCATCATATACAGACTTAAAATCAGCTCAATCGCTCCACAGGTTCCCATGGTATGGCCCATATAGCTTTTCAGCCCAATCACCCGGGGCTTGTTGCCATACACCTCATTAATGGCCTGAGATTCTATAACATCACCCATTTTGGTAGCTGTGGCATGAGCAGAAATAAAATCAACATCATCGGGTTGTATCTTTGCGGCATCAAGTGCCAGTTGCAGGGTAGCGGTGATTCCATCAAGATTGGGAAGAATCAGATCACCGCCATTATTATTACAGGCAAAACCGATCACTTCACCGAGTATTGTTGCGCCGCGTGCACGCGCGTGTTCGTATTCTTCAAGAAGTACTGCAGCTCCTCCTTCACCAACCACCAGGCCATCGCGATTGCTATCAAAGGGGCGTGGGGTACGTTCAGGTGTATCATTATAATCAACGGAACAGGCGAGCAGATTATCAAAGACAGCAACCGTTGTGGTGTCGTATTCATCGGCACCTCCTGCAATCATAGCATCCTGCATCCCGAATTTTACCATTTCGTAGGCAAAACCAATGGATTGACTCGATGTGGTGCATGCCGTGGACGAGGCAACCACCCGACCGGTGATACCAAACATTCTGGTAATATTTACGGCTGTGGTATGTACCATGGATTTTAAATAATCCACGGCCCCAATGGAGGAAAACTTTGATTTGTCTTTGTTGAAAAAAGTCTTGTAGATATTACGCTGTATTGTTGGGCTGCCGTGGGTTGAACTAAACGAGACTCCCAGACGACCGGAGCGTATAAATTCCTGGCTCAAACCCGATTCTGCCAGCACATCACCCGCCACCTTACAGGCATAATAGGCAACAGGTCCCATGGTTTTTGTGTCTTTACGGGCAAAACCGTATTCAATGGGATAATCAACGGTGCCAAAAACTTTTGAATGAATCCGTTCGGTGAGCAAACCATCGTCACGGAGCGGTTTCACACCGGATTTGCCTTTCCTGAGACTTTCTACAATATCATCTTTTCCATAGCCAATGGGAGTAATTGCAGAACAGGCAGTAATAACAACTCGTCTTTCCATACAAATCACCGATTAGCTTTTATGGGCATCCTGAATGGTTTCAATATAATCGAGGATATCATTGATGGTACGAATACTCATTGCCTTCTCCTTTTCTTTCCGGGAAATCTGAAAGCCGAGCATTTCTTCAATTTTTGCCAAAAGTTCAATGGCATCGATACTGTCGAATCCGTGATCATCACGGAGGTTATCCGTAAGGCCAGGATTCTCAAATTCAAATTCATCTACTAAAATTGCTACTATCTTTTCCTGCAGTTCATCTCTTGTCATGGGCTAAGACCTGGAAGAATTATCATTAAAAAATTTTGAGCGCTGATACTACACAGTTTTAAAATAAATGAACAGCGTAGAATGCGCCCGGATACGCAACAACACAAAAGCAGATAACAATTCCTTTGGCAAACACTGAAAAGATGCATCTGCATCCAATCACCCTTGCCTTCCGCAGAGTGTCTTTTAATAATCACCAAATCCTTTGTAGCGACGATCCGCCCCTATGGCAATAAGCTTTCCCCTTCCCCAGGTGTTTGTACCTGGGCTGTTTGCAGGACTGTGAAGAATAGTGAATAGAAGCGTAAGAGTGTGCCTGTTACAAGTGTAAGCCCTTCATTCGATGGCCTGGGAGACTACTTGATTTGATGCATTACTCCGCTAATTCTTTTTGTGTGAGAAAAAAGACCTGCTACAAGACAAAGCGATCAAAATGATACCACTGCAAAGGGTGAGCACGCA
>DQVD01000012.1 GCA_015661935.1 Desulfocapsa sulfexigens
AATTGCCATTAATGACAGTTCAATCATTTGGAAAGCGTGTGGGTGCGGATATTAATGATCTTGAATCATATGGTAAATACACCATTCTACTATCATTATATCATTAAAAACAAAGGGCTACTTTGATGGCACTCCGCGCATGAAAACTCCCTTATTAGTAATAAATACAATAGATGACAGGGTGGCGTCACCAGAAGATATGACTAAAACTGCGGCTATATCAGGGAGTGGTCAGGTTAAGTTCTTTGGTGAAAAAGGTCACTGTCCTCATGGGGAAGAAGCTTATCAAGCAATATTTGACTTTATCAAAGATAATTAAACAAATGCATAACAAGGCTTCTAAAACAAGGACTTACCTAAGTTGGGCTTCTTATTTCGAGAGCTGTAGTTTTGTTAAAGTTCGTACTAAATTAAACTTCATTTAGATAAATCAGGGAATTCGGGGACAGACCACGATAAATATTTTTGACCAGCAGTACAAGAGATGATGTCGTGGTTAATCCTGGCTGCCTTTTTCCATTTCCAGCGTTTTCTTAATCCAACCTAAACGAATATTATATTGATGACCGCCATCCTCCCATTTCCCACAGGTTTCCTCTGTGGTTTTCATGGGATAATGCTCAACAGTTTTATCGACCCTGCAAACACCTGAATAAGGATCATCGAGTCGGAATGTACGGCAACTCAGGCATATTCTTTTCTGTAAAAAGATCATAGTATTCCTTAACAAATTTTTGTTTTAAATAATTGCAGACAATCAAAGCTTGTATTCGGTTTTTGATAATTTTCCACAGATGTCATATGAACAAGTGTGGAAGAGAAACCGTACTTCTGAAGAAAACTCACGAACACGTCTTTGGAATCGGAGCAAATCACATTATCGCAGGAATCGTAACAATTATACACAATACCTTTTATTTCAATTCCCCTGCTCTTTGCCAGCTCCAAAGCTGAAAGAGTATGATTGACTGAACCAAGCCTTGGACTTGACACCAGAATCAGGGGATAGCCTCGTTCCTGTATATAATCAAGAAAGGTCAGTTCTCGAGTAAGAGGAACCATAAGTCCCCCCGCTCCTTCGAGCAGCACATGATCATATTTTTCAGCTAAAGTTTGTGTTGCAAGTGTTATTGTATCCGTATCAATTCGTGTTTGCTCCAGTTCCGCTGCAAGATGCGGAGAACAGGCTTTGCTGAAGACATAGGGACAGGTAAGTCCATTTTCATCTTCCGGTAAAAGTTCACCCCCCATCAGCTTTCGGTGTACCTGAATGTCCTCAGCAATTCCTGTGCATCCAGTTTGTACAACTTTCTGGGTTATCACAGAATACCCCTTTGACAAAAGGGCTTTTGCCATAAGACCGGTGGCAACAGTTTTCCCAATACCTGTGTCAATTCCGCTTATACAAGTCACTTGACTCATCAACGTTTCCTCACCACATAACAGGAAGAACGATAACTCACCGGAAGACCTTCTTCACAACCATACCCGGAAAGATAGCGTTCTTCGAAGAGTCTGAGAGTCTCTTTGTTCCACTGATATTCACTCACGCCACCAACGCCGGTGGCACGAATATGATTCAGAATGTCACGTACCGAAGGAAAATGGAGTTGATCTTCATATTGCCCGTATGATTCTACGACAAATTGTTCTTCAAGGAGTGAAAGTAGCTCCTGATCAGAATGATACTGTAACTCAACAGAAGTTAAGCTGGAAAATTCTTTTAATGTTCCGGAACCAAACATTGAAAAGGCAAGATACGATCCAGCCTGAAGCTCATAACCCAAACGATTAATAAACGCAGGCAGATCACTGAGCCACTGAAAGGTAGCACCAGAAAGAACAAGGGAAAGATCGGCTGGTAATGTCAAAACTTCAATATCACCAAAACAGGATACCAACTGTGTTGATTTATATTTTGCAAGTCTGTTTAAAACTCCTTCTTCAAAATCAGAGACCAGGTCATTCAAGTAGAGGGTTTGCGGAGTTTTGTTGCGGCAGATCAGTTCACTTAAGCCCCCTGTACAGCAGCCGATTTCGAGTACACGGCGAAAAGCTGTATCTGGCAAAGCATCAAGTCTTTTTGCTAATCTCAAAGCCAGCTTATTCTGCACAAGAGCAGCATCGTCATAGGTCAAAAGACTGCGGCGAAAACAATGCGCTATTCTTTTTTTATCAAGCCGAAAAACCATTTCGCATCCTAATGTCTCATATCATCTACAATTTCATCCCAGCTTTTATACGCATAAAATGGAAAATGGCTTCCATCGACCAGATGTACAATTTTCTCCGGCCAATAATTTAACTGATTTTTTGTTGGCATAATATAATCATGTTCTGAGACAAAGACACAATCATAGATGGATTTCCGGCCAGACGCAGTCTCTTCGATACTATTCAACAAAACTCCCAGTTCAGTTTTCTGGCTCTCTACACTGCGCTGTGGCTGATTGCTTAAGAAATTACGGTACAGAGTGCGATCCTTACACATCCGAGCATAGAATTTCAAACGTTGTTTTTCATTCAGATGAGCATGTGTTGCCTGAATAATATCTTTTGGTATTCCAAATTGATCATCTATGGGACAGAGGCTGCCATTTATGGCAATTGCTACTGCAAGCTCTTTTGAAAATGGACTAAAAAGCCGCTGTCCCACCCACACCCCCATGGACCA
>DQVD01000238.1 GCA_015661935.1 Desulfocapsa sulfexigens
ATTGGGTTGGCAGGTGGTTTTATATGGTAAGAAAAAAAATAAAAAAAAGAAATCTTCTCTAAACCAGCGTACTCCTTGATATAGCGTAGCCATTTACTTCTGCGCATAGAAAAGTTTAGTTATATTTCATAATTCACAGATAATTTAAGTAATTTAGAGTTAAAGGAAAAGTAGAATTTGTTAATAACTTTCCCTGATATGGACTAAAGCATGAAGATAACAAAGGATTGATGAGTGGCCTCTGTTTGTCCCGTGGATAAAGGGTTTTGAACAGGTCTTTCCTGTAATCCCGCATCTGCCGGGCGATTCAGATATGGTGTGATAATATGTGGTACTGATAGCAAAATATGTCAAAATCGGCTTTGACCCAAAAACGAAAATGGAGTTAATTCCCCTGCATGAGTTGCGGCGGTGGATCCCACCCCGTATCCCGTCGAAACCAGAAGAAACGAGCTTTGTTCCTTCTTTTCAAATGAGCACTTTCGAGAAACATATATATATTATAGACGTGCGTAAAGCCGAATAATTGGCGATTATGGCGTATTTTCGTTGTTAAAGACTGTGGGGTAAGGAAGAGATATGGTGTGGGAACAGGCAAAATCAGTATTAAAGGAACGTCTTGGAGATGCAGTTTTTAACCTTTGGATCTCACCCCTTGAATGCATCTCTTCCGACATTGATCAGATTCAGCTTGCCTGTCCTGATCGATTTTACCGGGCGCACCTTGATCGGAATCATCTTGCAACTATTCAAGAGATAGTTACTTGTCTTAGTGACACGTCCTGTAAAGTAATGCTTTGTGATAAGGAAGTTCCGATACTGCCCGTTGCACGACCAAAGGGTCAGCTTCGTTTGCCGCATATCCCCGAGAAAAGATCTGTTGTCCGTTCTCTTCATCCCCGTTATACCTTTGATGCTTTTATGCTTGGCGAGTCCAATCTGTTAGCGCAATCTGCCTGTAAGTCCATGGTCAATGGTGAAGATACTGTGGGGCCCTGTCTCTATATTAATAGTTCCACCGGACTTGGGAAAAGTCATCTGACCCATGCCGTTGCCCATACCCTGCTTGCAGAATCACCAGCCACCAGACTCCGTTATATTACAGCTCAGCAGTTTTCCTCGGAAATGGTACGTTGTATTCAGAATAAAAGCATGGATCAGTTTAAATCATCTTATCATGACCAGTGCGATTTCCTGCTCGTTGAAGATATCCATTCTTTGAAGGGGAAGAAAAAAACCCAGGAAGAATTTAATGAATTGCTGGATTCACTCATCAAGAGTGGAAAGCGGGTAATTCTTACTGCAAATACTCCTTTGCGTGATCTCAAGGGAATCGACAGTGAATTCCAATCACGTATGAGTTCAGGGCTTGTTACCACTATTCAGGCACCAGATCTGGCAACCAGGTATCGTATTGTGGAGCATAAGGCTGCTCAGGGTGGGCTTGATCTTTCTGAAAATGTGATTTCCTACATAAGTCAGCAGATTCAGGGCGATGTACGGCGCATAGAGTCGGCTCTTCTTTCGCTTAGTGCCAGAGCTTCGCTTCTTGGCGGTTCTGTGGATATGGATATGGTACGGGAAATCGTGGCCGATATTGTAGGGCTTCCCCGAAATTTGACCACAGAACTAATAGGCGAGATGATCAGTCGTGAGTTCAATGTCAGTTATAAAGATTTACAGTCCCGCTCAAGAAAGAGGGGAATAGCTTTTCCACGTCAGGTAGCCATGTATCTTGGTCGTAAGCATACCGAAGAGTCTCTTGAAAAAATTGGGAAGACTTTTAATCGTAACCATGCAACAGTCCTTTATGCTGTAAAAGTTGTCTCCGATCTTTGCAGGCGTGATACTTCGGTACGTCGTCAGGTGGAAATTCTTGATCGAAAAATGCTTGAAATATAAATAGTAACGCCTTTCTTTTTTATGCTATGAATCACCTCTTTTTCCTGTATACATCTGTTTCAATATGGCTTTGCGCCGATAAATCGTATAAGATGGTGCGTTTTGAATATATGACGACTGTGAGAAGTGTAACTTCTCAGGTAGTGATTATCCCCACTATAGAAGAAATTTGAGGAGTTTTTATGGCCACCCAGGAAATTATTTATACTAAAATTGATGAAGCACCTGCCCTTGCATCCTATTCGTTGTTGCCCATATTGCAAGGCTTTACCAAAGGATCAGGATTCTCTTTGGTGACAAAAGATATCTCTTTAGCTGGTCGTATTATTGCAAATTTCCCTGAAAATCTTACACCTGAGCAACAGATCCCGGACGATTTGAGCGAACTTGGCAGGCTTGTCAAAGAGCCTGCAACTAATATCATAAAGTTACCAAATATTAGTGCGTCAATCCCGCAACTGACAGATGCAATCAAAGAACTGCAGAGTAAAGGCTATGCTATTCCGGATTATCCGGCAGAGCCTCAAAGCGATGAAGAAAGGGAATTGCATCTCCGTTATTCAAAAGTTCTTGGCAGTGCTGTAAATCCTGTGCTTCGTGAAGGGAATGCTGACCGCCGGGCAGCAGCTTCCGTAAAACGATTTGGACAGAAAAATCCCCATCGTATGATGAAGCCATGGCCTGATGTTTCAAAATGCCGAATAAGTCATATGAATGGCGGAGATTTTTATGGAACTGAAAAATCAACCACCGTGGCGTCAGCGGGGGTTGCAAGAATTGAGTGTGTGTCCGCAGATGGTGAAGTAACAGTTTTAAACGCGAAAATCCCTCTGCTTGAAGGGGAGGTGATTGATTCCTCTGTTATGAATGTGCGAAGCTTACGCGAGTTTTTTAAAGCCCAGATCGCAGAGGCTAAAAAAGATGGTGTGCTTCTTTCACTGCACCTGAAAGCCACCATGATGAAGGTGTCTGATCCAATCATGTTTGGACACTGTGTTTCTGTATTTTATAAGGACGTCTTTGATAAGCATGGTGAACTGTTTTCCACTCTTGGAGTCAATGTAAATAACGGTCTTGCCGATGTATATGATCGCATAGAGTCCTTGCCTGATGTACAAAAGGAGGAGATCAGGAAAGATATAATGGCAGTCTATGAAAGTAATTGTGAACTTGCCATGGTGGATTCCAGCAAGGGAATCACAAACCTTCATGTTCCCAATAATATTATTATAGATGCTTCCGTGCCCGTTGTGATTCGTGATGGTGGTAAAATGTGGGGACCGGATGACAAACTCCATGATACAAATGTCATGATCCCTGATCGTTGTTATGCGACCATCTACCAGGAGGTTGTGCTTGATTGCCAGAAGAATGGTGCCTTTGATCCAGCCACCATGGGCACTGTTTCCAATGTGGGTCTTATGGCTCAGAAGGCTGAAGAGTATGGCTCACACGATAAGACCTTTGAAGCACCGTCTCAGGGTATTATTCGCGTTGTTGATGATTGCGGTACAATACTTCTTCAGCAGTCTGTCGAAAAAGGCGATATTTTCAGAATGTGTCAGACAAAAGATGCACCCATTCAGGACTGGGTGAAACTTGCCGTGACCCGTGCCCGTGCAACCGGAGTGCCAGCGCTTTTTTGGCTTGATTCTAAACGTGGCCATGATGCTGAAATTATCGCCAAAGTAGAGAAATATCTTCCTGATCACGATACGAAAGGTCTTGATATTCGAGTGGTGACCCCTATTGAGGGTATGCGGGAATCCATTACCCGGATCAGAAAAGGGGATGATACTATTTCTGTAACCGGAAATGTTCTGCGTGATTATCTCACCGATCTTTTCCCCATTTTAGAGCTTGGAACCAGCGCTAAAATGCTATCCATTGTACCCCTCATGAATGGCGGCGGATTGTTTGAGACAGGAGCAGGAGGATCTGCTCCCAGGCATGTTCAACAATTTGTAAAAGAAGGGCATCTGCGCTGGGATTCATTGGGCGAATTCTGCGCCATGGTACCTTCCTTTGAACACATAAATGCCACATACAATAATGAGAAAGCGGCTCTTTTTGCTGAGACTCTTGATCAGGCCATCGGAGACTTTTTGGCAAGTGAAAAGTCGCCATCCAGAAAGGTCGGTGAGCTTGACACCCGTGGCAGCCATTTCTATTTGGCACTGAGTTGGGCAAGAGCTCTGGCTGCACAAACAAAAGATACTGATTTACAGGCCAGATTTACCAAAGTTGCACAAGAGCTTGGTGATAATGAAAAAGTAATTGTGGATGAGATGATCAGTTGTCAGGGAGAGGCTGTTGATATTGGTGGTTACTTTATGCCCGATTTTTCTAAGGTTTCTGGGGCCATGCGCCCAAGTGTAACCTTTAATACGATTATTGATAAACTGTAAAACCTGTCGTTTCTTTTCTGGTAACCGTTCACCGGGGCAGCTACAAACGTAACCCAACCCCAGACCTGTAAGCGTTTACCATTGCCCCATATTTGTTCATTTGGGACTTCGAAGCATACTGGTGCTATTCGAGAAGTCCAAAATGGACAAAGATGGGGTACTGCTGAACGCTTATCTTTTCTGACAAAAGCCCTTAATGCTCAGGTACTGCTTGTGGCATTAAGGGCTTTTTACGCGCCTCGAAGATGAAGAGTTTGTACGAATTCGTCAATGTTGATATTTATCTATAATTCTATCTGCTTGTGTCTTGTTAGGCTTGTACCCCTGGAGCTTCTAAGTTCTTGATTATTTCAATATCCGGCAGGTTTTCCGCAACTTCCTGAAAGCTATCAGCTGCTTCCAGCAATTTTCTGACTTCAGGCAATGGCTCTGCCCATATTTCCTGAAAATCTGCCTCTCCTTCAACAATAATCGGAAATGCAAGCTGTTCTCTTGGAGGGGTGAAATGAGCTTCAACTCCATCTTTATTTCCTCTTGCATCAATACGATACCATCCAATATCTTGCAGGTATACTGCATTAAGACCATGCAGACAAAATGGTGGTGTATCGTTAGCAATGGTGAGTCTTTGGTAACAGAGACCTGCTGGAATGCTATTGGCTCGTAATAATGCTGCCAGAAGGTGGCTTTTTGCATAGCAATACCCGGTTTTAAATTTCAGAACATCTGATGCTTTACAGGTAACTGGATTTAACTTGTAGTCATTACTGTGCTTTATTTCGTCACGTACATACATAAAACAAGCCTTGGCAATATCCACTGGAGAG
>DQVD01000423.1 GCA_015661935.1 Desulfocapsa sulfexigens
ATAAGAAGAGCCAATTTTTTCAACGGCATTAAAGCCACCGCTTCGAAAGCCACGGGATACACTTACATATGATCTCATTTCATCGGAAAATTGATAACTGACTGCCGCCTTGGGCAACCAGGTATCAAAGGATTTATCAGTCGATCCCGACAGGGGCATGTATCCCATCATTGTCTGTACTATACCGCCGGGCATTCTGCTGAAATCAAAATCTTTTTGTTCCCTGTCGTAACGAATTCCCAGTGTAACGTCCAATTGATTGAAAAAAGTGTAGGTAAACTCGCCGAATGCAGCTACGCCCAATGTGTCAGTAACACTTTTGCGACTCAGAGTCTCACCCGGCATCCCCATTCCCATGTTCATATAATTCATCCAGATATCAACCTGTCCATCACTTTCTTCTGAAAGAAAGAACAGCCCTCCAATCCATTGCACCGGCGAACCAGAGGAGTCAGAAACTACGCGAAATTCTTGAGAAAAAGAGGTTATACCATGGGACATATCCAGTCTCACCAGATCAAAGGGCGTGAAATCAATGTCATTATTCAGGTTGAAATCCTCTTTACGATATGAAGTGATGGACATTACATTAATACCATCCATCCGGTACTCTGCCTGCAAAGAAACACCGTCACTGTCTTTATCTGATTCACCTGGAAAATCGACAACAATATTTTTTCGCAGATCATTACTACCAAGTAATGTATAGTTAGCATACTTGGGGCTCTTATAACGCTGCAGATCATACCTTAGGGTTATATCGAGATTATCCAACGCGGCTGCTTGCAATGAGAATCGACCGTCAAGATTTTCCATGCGGCCTGCATCGTCGTCCCCGTTAAGCCGGTTTTCAAAATAACTATCTGTCTCAAAATAGCGAAGTGCTCCCCTGAATGCCAGTTTGTCGGACACCAACGGTCCGCTAAGGGCGCCTTGGGCCTCGTAGCTGTTAAAACTGCTGTACCCTAAATTTACAGACGATGTCCAGAAATTCGAAGGTTCTTTTGTTATAATGTTTATGACACCTGCTTCAGAATTCCGTCCATAAAGAGTACTTTGTGGGCCACGCAACACCTCAACACGTTTAATATCAAGAAGATTGAGACTTAAGCCGGAGTAGTAAACATTATCCACGTATAATCCCAAGGCAGGATTAGCATTCATTGTACCGTTTATGCCACGTATTGACGCGAAATCGGTCACAAGTGCATTTCCAGTTTTAATGAAATAAAGATTTGGCACTAAAGAAGACAGATCCATAGTACTGTTTATTCCGGAATCCTCCAGTTGTATCTCGGTGATAACGGATACAGATCCCGGAATTTCCTGAACATCTTTTTCCCGTTTTTCTGCCGTTACTTTTACATCTCCCAGTTTAATACTTCTAAGGGATTGCCTCACACTGTTTTTGGTTTGCTCTTTTTCAGATTCCACCGCTTCTTTTGGGTCCTTCTTCAGGATGACTGTGTTATTGGCTGTAACCTGATAAGTTAAACCGGTCCGTTGTAAAATCTTTTTTAGCGCACCCTCGGTGGAATATGAACCCTCCAGGCCCTGGGTATTCTTTCCTGCTACCAGTTCGTTTAAGTAGACGGTCTTGACGCCGGTGGCCTTTGAGTAAGCATTAAGTGATTCTTCGAGGGGACCTGCAACTATATTGAATGTCTGAAATACTTTCATCGGATCTGCCTTATTCTGCTGTGCCATTGCCGGTATGGCAACTAAAAGCAGCAAAACAGTGGTTGCCAGAAAAACTGTTTTTAATTTTCCATCTCTCATCTTATTTTCTCCTTTTTCGTTGATTAATCATAGATAAACAGTTGTCATGGCATTTTTTCACAGCTACGACAATCGACTAGTTATCATTGAAAACCGACTCTCTATATAGCGTTATTGTGCCATCAGCTTTCTTTTCAAGTCTTAATGAAGCTGCCGTTACAATAACTCCAAGGGTCTGCTCCAGGTTTGACATATTGAACGTGCCTGTAATACCTTTTTCCTCCATTTTTTCAGGTATCAATCTTATGTTTATATTGTGATAGAGTTCCAGTTCATGCAGGACCTCACTAACAGGTGTGTTTTTGAAAACTGCCTGCTGCTGTCTCCAGGCTAGAACCTGCTTGATATCTGATGATCGCAACTCCGTCAGGCGTCCCGATGCGTTGATATCCACTCCTTGTCCCGACTCCAGGGTCGTCCCTTTTACCCTCATATCTCCAGGGCCTCTCGGGTTGTCTTTTACCAGCACTCGGCCATGATCAACATCTATAGTGACCCGTTCCCGGCGGTTCTTTACATTGAAAGCTGTACCCAGAACCCGGACCATGCCGCTGGATGTCCGAACCTCAAACGGTCTGTCCGGATCGGACTTTACCTGAAAAAAGACTTCACCATCGTTCATCTCCACCTGTCTGTAGCGTTTGCTCATACGAACGGAGAGAGAGGTGCCAACGTTTATCTCCAGGACGGAACCGTCGCTTAAGGTCACGGTCTTTTGTTCTCCGGCAGCGGTTGTGTACATATAGACCGTTTCAGGTTGCTCAAAGTAGAAATAATTATTTAGCGCAGGCAGGCAGAGTAGTGCCAACATCACCATGGTGACCCCGGCCATGATCACTCGTCCATAGCCGGGGAAAATACAGGAGAACACGTTATTCAATACGGTAGATTTTTTAATTCCGTATTGAGAAACGGATGTTTCAGAGCGCTTACATTCTTCCTCGGAAGCAAAGATATGTTCAAGCGTTCCCACTTGTTTCCAAACACCACCCATCTCTTCAAATGCAGCGAAGTTGGCCGGATCTTTTTCCAGCCAGGCAGAAAGCTGTTTCTGGTTATCGGATGTGAAATCCTTGTCTTGAGATCGAACAAGCCAGTGAGCGGCCTGCTCTAAGCGTTTATTTCGTGAAAAACTCAAAATATATGTATCCTCCCATATATTGGTACAATGCATCAGAGGGGCAAAACCCCTATGGAAAAATTAAAATCAATTAAAAATAAATGAACAATTGGGAATATCTAAGGGCGGGGTAGATTTTTGCGTAAAAAAAGAAGAGCTTTGGCCATATGATTTTCAACGGTCTTTGGTGAAATATTCAGTTGATCGGCGATTTCTTTGTGCGACAGTCCTTTGAACCGGTGTAGAATGAAAACCTCTCTGCACCGGGACGGAAGCTTGTTAAAGACATTGAGGATATCGTCATTCATTTGTCGAATTTTCATGGCCTCCTCAGGCCCTGGGGTTTTTGAAGGATGTTTATCTCCATGCTCCGCCAAGGGAGACATCCATCGGGATCGAATAGTGTGAGCACGTCTGATCTCCTTAATGAGATTTCGCGTGATTTTCCACATATAACCGACCGGAGAATCCAGGGCGGCATTACCATTGTGACGGACAAGCCTTATGAATACTTCTTGTGCACTGTCAGCCGCATCCTCTGGTGACCTGAGTCTCTTAAAAAAAAAACTGTAAATGCCGTTATAGTGTTTTCTATAAAGCTGAGCAATCTGCTCTTTTTCATTTTCCATGAGGCTTTTTTTCTGTATCTATTTAGTTGGTAGCTTGGTGGTTTCAACAAGATACGGTGCTGTAAAATTAATTAGGCAATACTAATTTACCTTTTCAAAAAGTCAACATTGAAAGTAACGTAAAAAGGGGTCGGATTTTTTTCTTAATAAATCCGACCGCTGGTAAAACGCTTTTCGATCTCTTTTGCATGGAACCTGGCATGGGCATCAAGTGCTCCATTGCCGGAATTAAGACGCTCATGAGGTTCTGCATGTTTATATGGTGATGTTGACTTGGCTTTTGTTAACGCTTTTATGTTTTCACAATAGCCTGAAAACCCATCTATAATTCTACCCCCAGGATAATCACCCCTGAAAGTCCAATCAGGTATGGCTCAAGTTCCTCACCAATAAGGTCGTTACCATAAAGGGCGGCCAGCGAAAGCAGCCAGACAATAACACTATGGGAAATGGCCGCAGAGAGACCAAGATAATTGCCTGATAAACAGTTCCTCGTGTAGCAACAATAAAAG